>JAUILB010000390.1 GCA_030432815.1 Alphaproteobacteria bacterium
CATAATCACATAAAATTCGGCGATCCATTCTGCTTCATTTTTTGCCGTTGTTCTAATTGGAAGATGGGCCATTTTTAATGCGATATCCGGGCGTCCCGGTGCTAACAGTCCAAAAATCTCGGTGGTCAGCTGAGCATCGATTTTATTATAGTCCCTGTTATTTTCAGGTTCGCTAGTATCCGGCGGCAGAAGACCATCATAACGCATTAAATAATATGCATTTTCATTTGAAACCCATAAAAAATTGTCTTGATATTCATCAGAATGGATATGACTCATCCAGCCATCACGAATTTGTTCAGCACTTAAAATGCTTGTGTTGTTTTCATCAAGCAAATGCTGATACATATATTCAATATCAGTATCATCATCTGCGCCCCAGACGCCCCTGTCGTCAACAAACATGAAATTTATGGAATTTGTTTCAAAAACATCGCTATCTGAAAATAATATCTGATAACGATCATTCCAATCCAGATCCGTATAGAATGGAAAATCGTTTCGTCTTGTTTCAGTGATGAGACCGGTCCAGTTTGCAATAGACTGTGCTAACCAGAAACCGTGTAGTTTGTTAACAAATTCACTACGGGAAACTGTAAAGTGATCCGATTGTACTTCGACTTTTGGATAGCTAAGCTCATCATCTTTAAGGGTTGAGGGAAGGGCGTTAACAACGGTTGTTGCTGGGTAGAAAAGCAACAGTGATGTAACGATAAATTTTCGTAAAAAGTATATAGTCATGCATGATCATATTCATATTTTATAACTTTTTCATAGCTAAAAATGCGCTATGCCATTGATGCCAGTGAAATAATTTATCATAAAGGGATTGTAAGTTTGGTGTCTTTTGTGATGATGCCCCCACGGTCACCGATTGCGATTGAACCGAAACGCTGTTTAAAACAGTCGGGTAGTGGCCTGTCATCATCGACCGAAAGCCAGAGCCTGAGAAGATGCCTTTTTTGTTCAGGATCCTGCCAGTCAACAAATCCTGTGCGGTCATGTAGAAGGGAATGATTATGTACAAACTGGATATCACCCGGTTTAAGTCGCATTTGCAGGTTCAGTTCCGGATCATTTGCGAGCTCGTCAAAAAGATCAAGTGCTTCAATATGCCTTGCCGTTAGTCTGGGGGCATCAATGAACCTTTGAGCACTTTCAATATATTGGCGTTGATATATTCCACTAAGGTGCCCGGCATACCAGTTAAATACAGGAATTTCAAAATAAGGCTTTTCACCTTCCGGTATTTCACCGCGCCTGTCAGTTGCGATCGGTTCAAACAATAGGGTGGTTAAATCGGGTCTTTTCTTATACATTTCATTGTAAATTGTCGCAACGCTAACCAATAGGGAATCACCGCCCTTTTTAGCTTCTTTCAGACAAAGAAGGCCAACCACATCGGATGAATCTGTATGAAAGGTCTGCCTTTCTGACGTTTGGTAAATACGCGCATTTGGGTCTTTTGCATCTGCCCCTTCATCACGTACATGCCCAAGGATATGGCCACGGGCATTTTGCGAACGCATCGTGCCAATGTAGCACCCAATTCCACAGAAAATAATTGCAGATTTTTTTAATGAATATGTCTGCACGGGAAGCCCGCGGACAACTTCAAAGCCACGACCATTGATTAGCTCATGTTTAATCTTATCGAATTTTTTATTTAAAGTCGGAAGGGGAAAATTTTCTTTCGATATTTCACCGATGTCATGACCGGTATCAAGAAAATAAGATGCCGCATTTTCAAGCTCAAGCACTTCTTTTTCTGTAAATGATGTAAGCCATTGTTCTGGAACTGTGCTTAAATCGCAACCAATCCAGGCAGATGGACTATTCACAGTACAGGGTGGGTGAGTGTATTTATCTGTCATCATTTTCCACTAATAAAAGTCGTTCTAATTTTGGAATTATTAAGTATGTGCGTCAAGATATACTGAACAGCACGGAAATATATTACCTTCATAATAGGTGTAAATTAGATTTTTTCGGTAAATTAGCATAGGTTGCTAACCTATACGATTCAATGAATATCAATACGCATTTACAACATGTATAAATAAAACTTATTGGTTCTAAGTATATTGGGGATTTGTAATGAATAAGTGGTTTATCGTCAGTTTAATTCAACTTGTTTTTCTAATCGTAACATCATCTTCTATGGCAACAGTAGTAACGGTTATTCAGGATCCAGCCGCAAGTGATTATGACCATACTTGAGTGTGAAAACGCCCTCATAGGTCAGTTATTTTTAGGTATTGGTGACAGTACACAAGACTAGGCTGGCGTAAGCGCCGACGCAAGTTAGCCACAGACTTAGGGGGCTAAGCCATAAAGGCGGTTTTAGGATCGCCTTTTTTGTTTCAATATTAGTTTGCTAAAATAACGCCCTTTGATAATAATTATAT
>JAUILB010000391.1 GCA_030432815.1 Alphaproteobacteria bacterium
GTAACCATCGTCACTTTCACCAATAAGAATACCGTTCGCTTTGGCAAAGCTGTACGGCAGAAAGTGCGGATCTCTAAAGTTTTTATTTTGATTCTTTTCTTGCTTCGCCATTACGTTACTCTTGTATTTCAGGGTCTGTTTCAATTACATTTCGAAGCAGGTCATTGGTGGACAAATCAGAACCCGAAATAGCCTGACGTTCTGCCATGTAGTTGAATTTTTTGCTGGTTACTCTTTCAACATCCTGCTGATTACGGACTATTGTCGGACGCAGAAAAATCATCAGATTGGTATTTTCGCGGGTTTTTCCTTCACTTCTGAACGCGCGCCCAAGGAGCGGGATATCACCAAGGAGCGGCACTTTATCAACGCTTATCCGTTCATTCTGCTGGATTAACCCCCCAAGTACTATTATTTCACCATCATTAACCCTGACAGTCGTCTGTATTTCACGTTTGTTTGTAACGAGTTCCGTTGAAATTGCGCTCACAGGGCCGGATATTGTTGAAACTTCCTGACGGATATCAAGGCGAATTTCATTATTATCATTGATCTGCGGTTTAATATCCAACTGAATACCGACATTTTTGCGTTCAATTGTTCTGAAAGGATTGCTGTTCGCACTTCCCAAAGCTTCTCCTGTCGTAATCGGAATTTCCTGCCCGGCCATAAAGGTGGCCGCTTCATTATCCAGTGCCATAACGGATGGCGTCGAAAGAATATTACTGTCCATATCGCTGGCAAGCGCATTAAGTATAACCCCGAAGACACCATTGTCTGAGGTCCGGCCCGCCGCACCAATTGAGAAGCCATCAAGTCCCAGGAAACTGTCTACTGCCGCTGCTTTCAGAATAGTTGATGCACTGTTATTTGAATCTGAACCATCATCATTCACAACAATTGCACCTGTAGCAGCTAGAATGTTCGGTGCAGCGTTTGAATAGTTTGCAACGGTAAACGGAATATTGCTGCTATCGCCACCGGCAAGAATATATTGTAAGCCCAATTCCTTTGATGCATTTTCAGAAACCTCAACAACAATTGCTTCAACCAGCACCTGATCCTGCGGGATATCCAGCTCGGCGATAACGTCCGCAAGTCTTTGTTGCATTTCAGGCTCTGCATTAATCACCAGGGAATTCGTGCCCGAAAACTCAGCAATGGTTACTTCATCGTTTGATTGTTCCACTGCATTTCCGCCACTTTCATGACGGAACGCATCTACCAGTTGCTGCAAGACGGGCAACATTTTATCAGTCGTCGCATATTTAAGACGGATCATGCGCATATCGCCACGGCTGGCATTATTCCTGTCAATATCGGCAAGTATCGGCATATACTGGTCAAGAACTTCTGGCATTCCTTTTAAAATCAATGAATTGCTACCCTTCACGGGTATGGATTGTATAAGCTGGCCTGTACTGCCGTCATAACCTGATTGTGCTGTTAGCTGGCTCGCCACTTCCGCCATTTCGGAAGGCGATGTATGAATAAGACTGATAGTCCTTATCACCGTCTTATCCGTATCAATGGAAGCAACAATTTGTGATATTCGGATCAGATTATCGGCATAATCAGTAACCACCACCATAGGCAACCCCGCCCTGGAAAAACTGCTTCCACCACGCGAAACGTAGGGCTTTAATGCCGCTTCAACTGTAATCGGGTCTGTGTGTTTTATTGTAAATACCCGGGTAACCAACATGTCACCTGAAACATCACCCCCAACGGGTCCAGCATCACCCAATGCAAGCTCACTTTTGACTATTTTATAGGCACCATTGGATGTAGGAACAGCAGCCATGCCATTCACTTTTAGTACAGAAAGCATTGTTTCAAATAAAAGATCACCTGAAATAGGTTCAGATGAAATCAGGTTGACCTTGCCATTTACCTGTGGGTCAATAATGAAGGTGCTGCGGGTTTCAAGCGCAACATCTTCGATAAATGATCTAAGCTCCGCATCTCTGTAATTGAGTGTTGCCCCGTTTTGCTCCGCAAAAGCAGCATATGAAAAAAGACACAGATAAATGGCTACGAAATATCTCAAAATTATAATCCTATAGAAGAGGTGAAAATGGATAGATTTACTGGCTCACCACTACGTTCCAAAGACAGATCAAGAACTCCTGACCTTGCTTCATCTGAAATCTCGGTAACCCGCTCCCAGGAATGCAGTTCGTTACCGTTAACGGATTTAATAATGTCAGCAACTTCAAGCCCTGCAAAAGCTAACAATGAGCGATCAGCATCCGGGCCAACTACAAAACCTTCTATTGATCGCCCATTTCGAAATGGGCTTAGTGCCAGTGCATCGACAAATTCAGAAATTGTATTTGCGGACACCGTTGATGATGATGTGGTAACTTGACTATTCTGCTTTGAAAAACCCGAAACGGTACGATCC
>JAUILB010000047.1 GCA_030432815.1 Alphaproteobacteria bacterium
TTTTTATCATTAATGCTTCCGATATGAATTTTGCGGCCGAATATGGTTTCCACGTACCCCTTATCACGACAATATTGTTTAGTATCTTCCATATAGTGGCGTATACCGGGAAAACGTTCAAAATATTTGTCGATAAATAATTTTGCCTCACTCCGATCCATACCCAGCTGCCGTGCCAGGCCAAATGAACTTATCCCATAAATTATGCCAAAATTAATTGCTTTGGCCTGACGGCGTACAATTGGATCCATCCCTTCAATAGGTACGCCGAACACTTCCGATGCAGTCATAGCATGAATATCAATGCCGTCATTAAATGCCTGCTTCAGGCTCGCAAGATCAGCAATATGCGCAAGCAGGCGCAGCTCGATCTGGCTATAATCAGCAGCGATCAGCTTATGCCCGTCTTCGGCAATAAAAGCATTTCTGATTTTCCGGCCTTCATCACTTCTGATCGGGATATTCTGAAGGTTCGGATCATTGGAAGAAAGCCTCCCGGTTGTGGTTGATGCGAGTGAATAAGACGTATGAATTCGTCCCGTATCCGCATTAATTTCATTTTGTAGCGAATCTGTATAAGTGCTTTTCAGCTTTGCAAGCGCGCGCCATTCAAGCACTTTTTCCGGAAGCTCATGCCCCTCTGCTGCCAGTTTCTCAAGAATGTCGGCCCCGGTACTGTAAGCACCGGTTTTGCTTTTCTTACCGCCCGGAATGGCCATTTCGTCAAACAGCACATCCCCAAGTTGCTTGGGGGACGCAATGTTGAAAGGATGTCCGGCCAGATCATGAATTTCCGTTTCCAGTTCAGCAAGGCGCACGGCAAATTCATTGGAAAGGCGTGCCAGAATATCCCTGTCCACCTTGATGCCATTATATTCCATATCCACCAAAACGGGAACTAAAGGTCGTTCCAGTGTTTCATAAACGGTGAGCATCTTTTCCTGTACCAGCCGCGGTTTCAGAATACGGTGCAGTCTTCCTGTGATGTCCGCATCTTCTGCTGCATACTCAGTGGCCTTATCAATAGCAATCTTGTCAAAGGTAAGCTGTTTTTTCCCGGTACCGGCAATTTCCTTAAACGGGATTGGTTCAATACCCAGATGAACTTGTGACAGTTCATCCATGCCGTGTTTGTTGACACCGGCATCCAGCACATAGGAAATAAGCATTGTGTCATCAATCGGGGTAATATCCACATCATATTTTTTCAGGATGAGTGCGTCATATTTTATGTTCTGACCAATTTTAAGCACGGCAGGATTTGTAAATAATGGTTGAAGCAAATTTAATGCTTCCTCAAGCGGGATTTGGTCCGGCAGGGGTGCTTCCCTATTATCAGAAAGAAGGTCAGCCGGTTCATCACTGTGACTGACATGCTGAAGCGGAATGTAGCAGGCTTCACCGCTTACGACCGACATTGATATGCCCACAAGCTTTGCGGCCATTGCATTGACCGATGTTGTTTCGGTATCAATGGTGACCTGCCGCGCTTTTTCAGCAATGCGTATCCATTTTTCCAAATCTTTTGTTTTGGTGACCGTTTCATAACGAACTTCTTTTGGCGCTTCCTCTTCCTGTGGCATAAAATCTGCTGATATATCGGGGCCAAGATGGGTAAGGATTCTTTTTTGCAGGCTTCTGAAATTCTGTGCTTCAAGAAACGGCATGACCTTTTCAGGATCAATGTCATTAAGTTTAAATTCGTCCACGCTGGGAAGATTTGGCACATTCCTTGATAGGGTGACAAGCTCTAAACTTAAACGGGCCATGTCGGCATTCTCTATTAAATTTTCCCGTCTTTTGACCTGTTTGATTTCTTCTGCACGCTCAAGCAGGGTTTCCAGATCGCCATACTCCTCCAACAGCAGAGCGGCTGTCTTTACACCGATTCCGGGCACCCCGGGAATGTTGTCTGCACTGTCGCCAGAGAGCGCCTGAATCTCGGTTACTTTTTCAGGACCAAGACCAAATTTTTCTATCACTTCATTGATACCGATATGTTTGTTCTTCATGGTATCAAACATGGTGACTTGATCGCTGACTAATTGCATCAGGTCCTTGTCGGTTGATACAATCGTGACTTTGCTTCCTTCTTTTTCTGCCTGTGTTGCATATGTTGCGATGATGTCATCTGCTTCATATCCATCAAGTTGAATGGATGGCAGGTTAAAGGCTTCAACCGCTTCGTGGATAATCGCAAATTGCGGAATAAGATCATCCGGGGCAGGTGGCCGATGGGCTTTATATTCAGGATATATATCATTTCGGAAGGTTTTTTTTCCGGCATCAAAAATAACTGCAAGATGGCTTGGACGTTCGCTGTCATCCAGGTCACGCAGAAGTTTAAAAAGCATATTACAAAACCCGGAAACGGCGTTAACTGGTGTTCCGTCCGGTCTTGTTAACATGCGTATTGCGTGATAAGCCCGGAATATAAAACTTGAACCGTCGATTAAATATAGATGCTTGCCGTTCGCCATACCCTGACTTTTCCATAAATTTCTGATTTTAAAACAAGATTATTCATTGACCCATAGACTAGCGAGTGATACCGAATAAACAAGTTTAAATTGGACTATGAAATATGTCAGATCAAGAACTCGCAATAAAAATTCGCGGCCTAAAAAAAACATATCGTGCCGAAGGGGCAACAAAAGCCAAAGAAGCCCTTAAAGGGGTTGATTTATCCATCCCCAAGGGGTCTATCTTTGGGTTGCTTGGCCCCAATGGTGCCGGCAAATCGACCACAATCAATATCATCGCTGGTGTGGTTGATAAAACAGAAGGATCCGTCGAAGTATGGGGTTTTGATATTGATAAGGATATGCGTAACGCAAAAGCCAATATTGGTATTGTGCCGCAGGAAGTTCATATTGATGCCTATTTTACCCCGTTTGAGATATTGGAGCTTTACGCCGGGTTTTACGGTATTCCAAAGGCCGAACGCCGTTCCACCGAAATTTTGCAAGCCATGCGGCTTGAAGAACAGCGGGATGCCTATACACGGTTTCTGTCAGGAGGAATGAAAAGACGGCTTTTGGTTGGAAAAGCCATGGTCCATAGCCCACCTATCCTTGTTCTTGATGAACCGACAGCAGGGGTGGACGTAGAGCTTAGACAACATATCTGGCAATATGTAAGAGAACTTAACAGGCAGGGTGTAACAATTGTCCTGACCACTCATTATCTTGAAGAAGCAGAAGAACTTTGTGATGAAATAGCCATTATCAATCACGGTGAATTGGTCATATGTGAAAAAACACCGGCACTGCTGCGGCAGGTTGATGAAAAAATGGTTGTTATTGATCCTGTCAGCCCGATTGATAAGGTGCCTGATGGAATTAGTGAACTTGGTGGAAAATTAAATGAAGAAGGCGCCATTGTCATTCATTTTAGCCCCAGCAGTGTATCCGTAGGTCAGATTCTTGATAAAATCGCTGAAACGGATATTGAAATTGCTGACCTTAAAACAGAAGAAAGCGATCTTGAGGATATTTTTCTGCAGCTTACCAAAAGCAAAGAGGCTTAAAAATGTCAGAAATTCATGACTTTGATGTTTTGGTGATCGGTAGCGGTGCTGCGGGCCTTAGTCTTGCGTTAATGATAGCGGACCACGCCAAGGTCGCGGTTTTTTCCAAAAACAAGCTTTCAAGTGGCAGCACATCATGGGCGCAGGGGGGTATTGCGGCGGTTCTTGATGATCGTGATAGTCAGGAATCCCATATTGAGGATACGTTAAATGCCGGAGCAGGTCTTTGTGATTATGATGCTGTTAAATTTGTTGTCAGTCAGGGAAAAGAAGCCATCGACTGGCTTATCGAAAATGGTGCAGATTTTACCAAAGAGGATGATCCTGAAAATGGGTCTGTTGTCAAAGGGGACTATCATCTGACCAAAGAAGGCGGGCATTCCTTCCGCCGTGTTATCCACAGTGCTGATGCTACAGGTAAGGAAGTGCAGATATCATTGGAGAAACAGGTAAAAAAACATCCGAATATTACCCTGTTTGAACATCATATGGCTGTTGACCTGATCAGCAGCGATAAGAAAAATTTTAAAAAGCAAAAATGTGTCGGTGCCTATATCCTTGATACAAAGAATGGAAAAGTTGATCTTTTCCGGGCCAAGGCAACGGCGCTTGCAACGGGCGGCGCGAGTCGCGCATATCTTTATACATCAAACCCTGACGGGTCGACCGGTGATGGTATCGCCATGGCCTGGCGGCTTGGTTGTCGGGTTGCCAATATGGAATTTAACCAGTTTCATCCAACCTGTCTTTATCATCCGGAAGAAAAAACATTTCTTCTGACGGAAGCCCTGCGTGGTGAAGGTGCGGTGTTAAAACTTCCAAATGGAAAACGGTTTATGGACCGTTTTGATGAACGGGCAGAGCTTGCCCCGCGGGATATCGTGGCCCATGCCATTGACCATGAAATGAAACGGCTTGGTGTTGACTGCCTTTATATTGATATCTCTCATAAAGATGACGATTTTATCAAGGAACATTTTCCAACCATATATAAGCGCTGCCTGAAGCTCGGTTATGATCTGACCAAAGAACCCATTCCAACTGTCCCGGCAGCACATTATACATGTGGCGGGGTGATGACGGATCTCAATGCGCGGACTGATGTTAAAAATCTTTATGCCGTTGGCGAAGTTGCCCATACCGGCCTTCATGGTGCCAACCGTATGGCAAGCAATTCACTGCTTGAATGTCTTGTGTTTGCCAAATCGGCCGCCGGGGATATTTTAAAAGTTATCCGAAAGGAAAAACTGGATAGTGATATTAAGCCCTGGGACGAGAGCCGTGTAACAGATTCGGATGAAGAAGTTGTGGTATCCCATAACTGGAACGAACTTCGCCACTTTATGTGGGACTATGTGGGTATTGTGCGCTCAACCCGCCGTCTTGAACGCGCGGCCCGCCGTATTGATATGCTGGCCGGCGAGATTCGTGAATATTACAGCGCCTTTCGGGTAACACCGGATCTTTTGGAACTTCGTAATCTGGTTACAGTTTCTGATTTGATTGTCCGTTCGGCCCTTTCGCGTACTGAAAGTCGCGGTCTTCATCATACGCTTGATTTTCCAGATCGTGACCCGGATATGGATGGCCGGAATACAATTCTGAAACCGCCAAGACGCCCAAGCAGCCGGTAATTAATTAACAAGCTTGATAAGTTTCTTTTCGAAGTATCTGAGAACCTGTGAAAGTTCCTGTCCGCGTTTCAAAATTTGGCCCTGGCTTGAAAGGATGGCATATGCCCCCTGTTTATGCATCAGCGCAGGTGTTTTTGTAATACGAAATAAAGGCCGTTCGCTTGCCTTTTGAAATATGGCGAAGGTGGCGACATCTCTGGCGGCGGAAATAGCATAATCCTTCCAATAGCCGGAAGCGACCATTTTGCCGTAAATATTTAATATTGCTTCAAATTCTCCACGGTCAAAGAAGATTGACTGTGGTCCGAGTTTACCGTTTTTCGGGGTTTTGAACGGTATTATTGTTGATTGATTAGTCATTATTTTTAAGTGTGCGAGAAGCTACCATGTATTGCAACAAAAAAAATGCCACAAAATGACCTTAATCGGGTCCTAACTACGCCTTAATTAGTATCTATATCTGATACTGTTAGTCCCTGCAGCCAGAGATTAGATATTGCGAAACCCTTTTCCCTCCCCTTCACCCAGCAATATTTTTTCTACTGGCTGCAATTTTTTGTAAACCATGCTACTCTGCCTTCCGAACTGCTGGGAGGGATTTTAATGAAACTATATGAACTTGTCGGGCGCGATAAAAATATCGGCTTTAGCCCTTTTGTATGGCGGGTAAAACTGGCACTGGCGCATAAGGATTTGAACTACGAAACAGTTCCACTTCATTTTACAGAAATTAAGGATGCCTTGTCCTTTGCAAATGCCAGTACGGTTCCGGTTCTGGTTGATGGGAATAATATTATTTCTGATAGCTGGGAAATTGTATGTTATCTGGAAGAAGCCTACCCGGACCGTCCCTGTATTTTTAGTGACCATCATGCGGCAAAACTTTTTAATTTCCAAATTGGCATGCCGTTACTGGCGCCGCTCTTTCGGACGATTGTTTCTGATATATATTCAGTCATCCATGATATGGACAAGGACTATTTCCGAACTAGCCGCGAAGCAAGAATAGGATGCACTTTGGAAGAAGCGGCTAAGGATTATGAGCAATCATTTTCTACTTTTAAGGCGAATCTTGTTCCTTACAGCCAGTTTTTCAGGCGTGAGCAGTATATGGGCGGTGCTGGTCCCGGTTATCAGGATCATGCGCTTTATGCCATGTTTCTTTGGGCACGTGCCACGAGCGATAAAAAATTGCTTGAAGATGATGATCCATTAACGGCATGGATCCTACGGATGGATAAAGCATGTAATGGTATTGGTGGTAAGCTTAAAAAGATAGAATAACTGCGGTTTTTTGTTCACCAACCCTTGAATTTCCAAATCAATTTGCCATATTCCAGTCATCGGTAAAAATATTAGAGGACATGTTGAATATGACAACTGAAAAACACGGGTTTGAAGCGGAAGTATCCCGCCTTCTTCATATGATGGTTCACTCGGTTTACAGTGAACGTGAAATCTTTTTAAGAGAGCTTATTTCCAACGCGTCGGATGCCTGCGACAAGCTTCGCTATGAAGGGCTTACCAATGCAGACCTTCTGAAAGACGCGGGTGAATTTTCAATTGATATCCGTCTGGATAAGGAAACAAATACGCTGACCATTTCTGATAATGGTATCGGGATGAACAAGGAAGATTTGATCTCCCATCTTGGAACAATTGCTCGAAGCGGAACGTCTGCTTTTATGGAAAATATTTCCGGCAATGAAAAGAAAGATGTCAATCTTATTGGCCAGTTTGGCGTCGGTTTTTATTCTGTTTTTATGGTTGCCGATAAGGTTGAAGTATTAAGCCGCAAAGCCGGTGAGGATGCGGCTTGGTTATGGGCATCTGACGGGATTGGTGAATATACGATTTCATCTGCGGAAAAAGCCGGTAACGGCACGTCAATCATGTTGCACATCAAGGATGATGCAAAAGAATTTCTAGATGTTTATCGCTTAAGAAATATCATCAAAACATATAGTGATCATATCACATTACCGATCACGTTGATCAGCAAAAATGAAGATGAAAAGGCGGAAGAAGAGGAAACAACAGAAAAAGTAAATGACGGTACCGCACTTTGGGCCCGCCCAAAATCGGAAATTACAGACGATCAGTATAAAGAATTTTATCATCATGTTGCCCATGCCTATGATGATCCGGCTACAACAATTCATTACCGTGCGGAAGGAAAGATTGAATATACGGTTCTTCTTTTTATACCAAGCCAGCAACCGATGGATCTTTTTGATCCGGCACGGAAGACCAAAGTAAAATTATATGTAAAACGTGTCTTTATCACGGATGACTGTGAGGATTTGCTGCCAAGTTATCTGCGTTTCATGCGGGGCGTGGTTGATAGTGAAGATCTACCGCTTAATATAAGCCGTGAAATGCTGCAAAATAATCCGGTCATGAGAAGCATAAAAAATGCCGTGACCAAGCGTATTTTAAGCGAGCTTGAGAAAAAAGCGGATAAAGATCCCGACGGCTTTAATGAATTTTGGAAAGTCTTTGGTTCCGTACTTAAGGAAGGAATTTATGAAGATTTTGAGCGCCGCGATCAGATACTGAAAATTTCACGCTTTGAAACCACGGCGGATAAGGGGCTTTCAACACTTGATGATTATGTATCCCGGATGAAAAAAGGACAGGATACGATTTATTATATCACGGCGGACAGTCTGGCTGCCGCAAAGCGGTCCCCACAACTTGAAGGCTTTAAAGCAAAAAAGATCGAGGTCATTTATTTTACTGACCCGGTTGATGAATTCTGGCTCCAGATGATGCCGGAATATGACGGTAAAAAGTTTGCGTCGGTAACAAGGGGATCGGCCGATCTTGATGATAAAAAGAAAGACAAGAAGAAGAAAAAACAGACCCCGGAAATAGATGCATTAATCGGTGTCTTAAAAACTAACCTTGGCGAAGCCGTCAAAGATGTGCGAGTATCAAACCGCCTGACCGATAGCGCCGTATGTCTGGTTGCAGATGATAATGATATGGATATCCATCTGGAGCGTATTCTTAAAATGCATAATAAGCTTGAAGGTGCAGCAAGTGCCCGGGTCATGGAAATCAACGCAGATAATCCCCTGATTAAGGCCCTTGGTGAGCAGGCAACCCGGGATGGTTCGGTGGATGCACTTAAGGATGCTTCGCAAATCCTGCTGGACCAGGCGAGGATTATGGAAGGGGATCTTCCGGATGATCCAGTCGCATTTGCGACACGCCTTTCAACCATTATGACGAACAGTTTCAAATAATATATTTTAAAAGCCACGGAAACCCCGTGGCTTTTTCATATTAATAAAAAATTATCTCTATTAAGTAACACCTTATTCAGCTTTATGTGTTTATTCTGTGCAGGATAAAAATTGCCGGTTACGAATTAGCCGCTAAAGTGAAAATGAGTACGGAGATATTTTTGTCTGAAACTGACGAAATAATTGAAACCGAAGTAAAGAATGAAATTTCAATAAGTGGCGCTATTACAGGCAGTTACCTGTTCTTTATGAGCCACTTTAATCATTTTATTCGTCTTGCGTGGGTTCCACTTCTTATTTGGGTGATGGTGGAGCTCGCATGTGATTATGCACTTAATGAGTATGGCCTTATATATGATTCGATGGTGCCGCGCGCCATCGTTTCGGCGGCTTTTGCGCTTGTCTGGTATCGGCAGTTTTTAATGGGTGAACAATATGCCACCTATGACCAACTGTTTGACCATGTAGTCAGCCCGGGCGTTTTCAATTTTTACAGTCTGATCAGGTCAATTGCGCGGATTGTGATTACAACGATTATTTTATTTGTGCCAACATTGATGCTTTCCATCAGTTTTCTGTTTTATCAGTATTCCCAAGGAATTTTGATGGATGAGGCGGCAATACAGGACGCTGCATTTAAAAGTACCACACTGGTTATCCTTCTTTTTTCACCAATTCTTGTCAGATTATCGCTCTATACGGTGGGTGTGGCGCTTGGCCGAAGAAAAATGAGCCTTAGGGATATATGGAAAAAAACATCAGGAAGCACCTGGGTTCTCTGGCTTCTTATACTTAGGGCATTTTTACCTATTACGCTTTATACATATTTTATAACCTGGGCGTTTGAGACTATTGCCAGAAAACTGGGTATGGGTTATTTCTGGACGAGCCTGTTTGTAAATGTTCCAACGGGGTTTCTTACCCTTATGATGCTGGCGATTGTTGTTGCTGTAAACGGCGAGGCCTTTAAGGTTATGGTCGGGGTTCGCAAAGAGGAACGAGAACAATAAAAAAGCCGGATCTTTGCAGAACCGGCTTTGATTTTTTATTTATTCACCACTATTGTGATGCAAGGTTGCGAAGCACATAATGAAGAATACCACCGTTTTTGTAATATTCCACTTCATTGGCTGTATCAATGCGGCTAAGCACCACAATGTCTTTGGTTGAACCATCAGCATAGGTAATTCTGACATTCACATCCTGTTGTGGTTTGATGCCATCGGCAATCCCGGTAATATCAAACGTTTCGGAACCTGTTAGACCAAGGCTTTCACGGTTATCACTGCCTTTAAATTGTAAAGGAAGAACGCCCATGCCCACAAGGTTTGAGCGGTGGATACGTTCGAAACTTTCCACAATCACTGCTTTGACACCAAGCAGGTTTGTGCCCTTTGCGGCCCAGTCACGGGATGATCCGGTACCATATTCCTTACCACCGACAACCACGAGCGGCGTGCCGGCTTCCTGATATTTCATGGAAGCATCATAAATGCTCATTTGTTCACCGGTCGGAATATAGGTGGTAATCCCACCTTCCGTACCCGGTGCCATCAGGTTACGTAGACGCACATTGGCAAATGTACCGCGCATCATTACCTGATGATTACCTCGACGCGAACCATAAGAATTGAAATCCTTGCGCTCAACACCGTTGGCTTTCAGGTATTCTCCTGCCGGGCTGTCGGCCTTGATTGCACCAGCAGGGGAAATATGATCAGTGGTGATACTGTCGCCAAGTAACGCGAGCAGATTTGCTCCCTTTATATCCGAAAGATCACCTATTTCCATGCTCATGCCTTGGAAATACGGCGGATGCTGAATATAAGTGCTGCTATCGTCCCAGGCATAGGTTTGACCTTCTGCAAATTTTATAGCTTGCCATTCAGGTGTGCCTGTAAAGACATCGGCATAACGTTCAACGAACATTTCACGGGTAAGTGATTGTCTTATGGTTGCTTCAACCTCTGCATTGGTTGGCCAGATATCTTTCAGATATACATCATTGCCATTTTTATCCTGACCGATTGCATCTTTGGTAATATCAATCTGAAGACTGCCGGCGATTGCATAAGCAACTACAAGCGGAGGCGATGCCAAGTAGGATGATTTAAGATCCTGGCTTACACGTCCTTCAAAGTTACGGTTACCACTCAGCACGGAGGCGCAGATAAGCTCATTATCATTAATTGTTTTGCGAAGATTGTCCGCAAGTGGTCCTGAATTTCCGATACATGTTGTACAACCATATCCAACAAGATCAAACCCAAGTTCATTCAGATGTTCTGTCAATCCTGCTTTATCCAGATAGTCTGTCACAACCTGTGATCCGGGGGCAAGGGATGTTTTGACCCATGGCTTTGATTTAAGACCAAGTTCGTTTGCTTTTTTCGCAACCAGACCAGCTGCAAGCATCACATCAGGGTTTGATGTATTGGTACAGGATGTAATCGCTGCAATCAGCACATCACCATGGCCAAGGGTGTAGTCTTCACCTTCAACAGCATATTCAGTGTCTTTGTCGCCAGCTTTTCCACGGGTTTCTAGTACCTGATCGAATGCTGCTGCCGCGTTGCTTAGATCCACACGGTCCTGCGGACGGCTTGGGCCGGCAAGACTTGGTTCAACGGTTGACAGGTCAAGTTCAAGACCGGATGTATATTCAGGATCCGGTGTTGATGCATCACGCCACATGCCCTGTTCTTTTGCATAGGCTTCAACCAGGGCAATTGTGTCATCGTCCCGACCGGTAAATTCAAGATAATCAAGCGTTGCTTTTGAAACCGGGAAGAAACCGCATGTAGCACCATATTCAGGGGCCATGTTCGCAATTGTTGCTTGATCCGCAAGTGTCATTTCATCAAGGCCGTTGCCGTAAAATTCTACGAACTTACCAACCACACCATGTTTGCGGAGCATTTCAACAACGGTCAGCACAATATCTGTTGCCGTGATGCCTTCACGGGCTTTTCCTGTAAGTTTGAAACCGACAACTTCCGGAATCAGCATGGAAACGGGCTGTCCCAACATGGCGGCTTCTGCTTCAATACCGCCAACACCCCAACCAAGAACAGCAAGGCCATTGATCATTGTTGTATGGCTGTCTGTGCCAACACAGGTATCAGGGAAGGCAACGGTTTTACCACCGATATCTGCCGTCCATACGGTTTTTGCAATATATTCCAAATTCACCTGGTGGCAGATACCGGTTCCGGGTGGCACCGCACTAAAATTATCGAAGCTGTTCTGGCCCCAACGCAAAAATTGGTAACGTTCATTGTTACGTTCCATTTCCAGATCAACATTTTCCTTAAATGATGTCGGTGTGCCGAATTTGTCAACCATGACGCTGTGGTCGATTACCAGATCAACTGGACTAAGCGGGTTAATCTGATCCGGGTTCCCACCAAGGTCAACGACTGCATTTCGCATTGCAGCAAGGTCAACAACCGCGGGCACGCCGGTAAAATCCTGCATAAGTACACGGGCAGGACGATATTGAATTTCACGGTTCATGCGCTTTTCTTTTTGCCAGTCAACAATTGCCTGTACATCTTCTGTGGTTACAGTAATGCCGTCTTCATAACGCAGAAGATTTTCAAGCAGCACTTTCATCGAGTACGGAAGGCGTGAAATATCACCTAGTTTGCTTGCTGCTTCTGGAAGCGAATAATAATCATATTCTTTGTTGCCGACGTTAAGCGTGCGGCGTGTGTTCAGGGTATCTTGACCGACTGTTGCCACTGGAAAACTCCTTGATTTTTTTCTGATTGATTTACAGGCATGTTGTGACGGAAAATGCTTAATCTTTCAAGAAAAAAACACGTTTTTTTGCGCTATCGTTTGGTTAATTATTCCTTAAATTATGGCGAAGGCGCCTTTATTCGTCAGAAAATGACCTAATTCAGGTCAAAGAATAAACAAAAGGGACTGCCATATTGGCTTTCATTGAAATAATCACATAAAGGTGAGTATGAATTATGATTTTACACAGAAAAACGAAAACTGAATTATTTTTAAGTTTCATGAATGCCAAAAATTTCCTGATCGGTCTTATGGTTGCTACTTTTATGGTTTTTGCATCAGGTGCAGCGGGCGTTAAGGAAGGTGAAGAAATTTTTTCAATTCTTACAGGTGCAGGATTATTCACTGTTGCAGCTGGACTGTTAATATGGGCTAAAGATATTTCAAAAAAGCTTTACGCTTAAATCTGGGGTCTTCTCACTAACTCAATATGCTGCTATAGCTTCAATACACTCTTAACGTGGTTTGAAGAATGCAGGATAAATAGTGAGTAGCATCAGGGAATTTTCAGCAAGAAATCTGGCGGTCAATCGCGGGGGTAGACCTGTATTTAAAGACCTGGAGTTTAATTTATCTGCGGGGCAGCTTCTCAAGCTTGTCGGGCCGAATGGTTCGGGAAAATCAACACTGCTTAAGACACTTTCCGGACTTATTCATTTCAGGGAAGGTAGCATATTCGTTGATGGTAGGTCA
>JAUILB010000048.1 GCA_030432815.1 Alphaproteobacteria bacterium
TGTAGATACTTCTGATCAAAAACCTGAAGAAGAAAATGAAATTTCAGAAAAACCTACTGAAGAACCGCAAAAGCAAGATGATGAAGAACAGTCCCAAGAAGCGGAAAAGATAATCATCTTTACACATCAGCCTGACGCGGGAAGAATAAAAACCAAGTCCCGTAAAAGACAAACATTCCATAAGACAAGTAAGAAACAGGTTAATAAAAAGTCTCAAATTAAGAATTTCAGAAATAAGCCAGTTGATAAAAAACTTTCAAAAAGAGCTGAACCTGATCCTCATTCTCCGTTTGCGGCTCTTGCTAGTCTGAAGGATCAGCTTAAAGGAAAAAAATAAGTGGGTGAGACGCCGGCTAACACTCAAAGGATTGATGTGTGGCTGTGGCATGCCCGATTTTATAAAACAAGGTCGCTGGCAACAAAAATGGTGCGCGGCGGAAAAGTTCGGCTGAACGGAAATATATGTAAAAAATCAAGTGCGACCGTTATTCCGTCCGATGTACTTACCTTTAGTCGCGGTGATGAGATTTTAATTGTAAGGGTGCTCGCCATTGGAACCAGACGTGGACCGGCACCGGAAGCTCAGGAGCTTTATGAAGATTTAACTCCGCCAAAAGAACAGAAAGAAAAGACTAGTGTTTCAATACGTAGTTCGCCGCGGCGAAAAGGCGCAGGTCGTCCAACAAAAAGGGAAAGAAGGGCGATAGACACCCTTATGCACCGGGACTAAGCTGCGTCTTTTATTATCCACGGCAGTAATTTGTTAACCCCTCCATGATATTGTTTCCAAGGTACAGATATATTATAATATTTAGTGCCTTATCTGAGTCGCAGAAAGCGGCATTTGGATACATGCCAATTGGTGGGTAAGATGAGAATTAAAAATATTTTATTGGGCATTCTGGGCGTAACTGCTTTTTTCCTTTCTGCGTCATATTCGGCTGCGGCGACATTAGATTTTACGGAAAGTACATTTATTGGTGCAAATGGCAATGTTGCAGGAACAACATATGCGATTACCACTTCGGGCGGCCCTTTAATATGGGGGCAGAGCCAGGATGGAAGCACATGTATTGGACTTGATTGCATTCGCGATGGTTTGGGTGTTGGTGATGATGAAATTACCATTGGGGATGAAGCAATTAGAATTGATTTTGGAACAACTGTTCGGGTAACGGCCCTGGCATTTCTGGATCTGTTTTCGTCTGTAAATGGTAATAGTCAGGAAAGAGCGATTGTTACCTATAGCGGTGGATCCGTGTTTTTTGATTCGCTATTATCAGAAACCCCAAATGGTGATAGTGGGTTTCGTGCAGATAACGGCCTTAATATTTTGACCGATTTTCTAATTTTTACAGCCGGGGGAACGAATGATAATGTGGGTAGAGACGATTATGCCCTTGCGGCGGTAACGGTTACAGCGGTGCCTCTACCTCCGGCACTCGCCATGTTTGCTATTGCACTTGGGGGTATAGGATACCTTGGTAGAAAACGTACCCATAAAGGGGCATAACATACCCAAAGATTATTTTACCTATTTTTAAATTGGTATTAATTAATCCCTGATACGTTTGGTGATCAACTGAAGGGATTGCTTATGAGTGCTTTGATCAGGCTTGTATTTTTTAGCATTTTTGCATCACTGTGTGTTTCTTTATATGGGGAGGACATAATCCGTCTTGCCCAAGATCAAGTGGCGCCTGTTAAGGGATCTGCGGCAAACCAGTTATCACCTGAAAATAAAATAGTAAACAGTGTACAAATCTCACTACAGCGTGATGGTCATTATTGGATTAATGTGGGCGTAAACCACGCGGATATTTCATTCATTGTTGATACGGGGGCCAGTATCGTGACGCTGAGCCATCAGGACGCGATGAAACTAAACATTCCCTATTTCGAAAATGATTATAATGTGACGGTAAACACCGCCGCGGGACAGACAAAAATGGCAGCGGTCAAGCTTGATAATTTGCGTATTGGTTCGATCGAGCTTTATGATGTTGACGCATTGGTTGCTCAGGAAGGATTGCTTTCGGTATCTTTATTGGGTATGAATTTTTTAAATCGTTTGGATCGATTTGAATTTCGTGATCAAAAGCTTATTTTAGAGCAATAATTTATGTTATAATATTTATATTGACAGTGTAAACATTATTCCTAAAATAATTTTAGGGAACAGAATATACGGTATTATGAATACAAAAAAGTCTACATATCATCATGGAAATTTACGTGAAGTCCTGATTTCTTCTGCTTTGGAAATTCTTAAAGAAGGAACTTTACAGGATTTAAGTTTACGGGCACTTGCAAGAAAAGCAGGTGTTTCACAGACAGCACCTTACAGACATTTTGAAGATAAAGAAGCACTGATTGTTGTTCTGATTGAGGAAGGTTCCTACATTTTACAGGAAAAAATGCTTAATGCAATTGAGGGCATTGATGATCCGGTTGAACGCCTTATTCAGCTTGGTGCGTCATATTATAATTTTGCCGAAGCACACCCTGCCCATTTTCGCTTAATGTTTGGTGGGAGTCTTGAATGTAAGGAAAAGTACGCTTCTCTGGTTGAAATTGAACAGAAGGGTTATGAACTCGTTAAATTTGTCGTTGGTGAATGTATGAAACTTCCCGGTGCACCAAAACATTCACCAGAAATTATCAGACTTTCTTGCTGGTCCCTTGTTCACGGGCTGGCAAATCTTCTTCTTAACGATGTTCATAATGATGATATTCCCAGCGACGAGGATAAGAGAGCTGTTGTTTCTGAAGTCATATCGCTTTATACAAGGGCTTTGTTTGACTAATTAAAAAGGTGAACTCAGGTGTCCATATTTGAAAAGCTTGGCAGCATGCTGAGCGACAATCAGAAGTCTCAAACAAACAATTATGGAAATATAGATGAGGAGAAGCTAGCCGCTGCAGCACTTATGGTAGAAGTGGCTGTGCAGGACGGAGAGTTTGATGCTGCCGAGCGAGAAGCCATTGAAAATATTCTAATCAACAAGCTGAATTTATCAGAAGGTGATGCGATGGAACTGCTCAGTCAGGCCGAAGACAAACAAAGTCAATCCATCCAGATTTTATCCTTTACAAAGGAAATCAAGAACCACTTTGATGATCAGGGCCGTGCCCATATTATGGAAATGCTTTGGTCCGTTGTATTTGCGGACGGCAATGAGGATGCTTTTGAAAGCAATTTAATGAGACGTATTGCAGGACTCCTTTATATTTCCGATAAAGACAGCGGGGAAATAAGGAAAAAAGTTATGCGGGATTATGGCCTAACCTGAAAAGGATGGATGGTTGATTTTAGAAGTTGCAATTTTAAATATCAAACCAGGATCTGAAACCGAGTTTGAAAAATCATTTGAGAAAGCAAAACATATTATATCCTCAATGGAAGGATATATATCCTATCAGCTGAGCAGATGCATTGAGCATGAAAATAAATATTTACTTCTTGTGAACTGGCTTACTGTAGAACATCACGAAGTTGGTTTTCGTGGATCAGCGGAATATCAGGAATGGAAATCACTTCTACATCACTTTTACGAACCGTTTCCGGTTGTTGAGCATTTTGAAGCAGTTTGATGCGAACAATTTGTAAGGAATGATTTAAAAATTATCAGGAATTTAAATTAACTTTAGATTTGACCTCATTCATAAAAGTGATATATGCATTTTAGAACCATTAAGTTTGTTTCAGACGATTGTTTTTAGGAGATCACGATGACATATGTCGTAACAGAGGCATGTATCAATTGTAAATTTACAGATTGTGTTGAGGTTTGTCCGGTTGATTGTTTTTATGAAGGTGAAAACATGCTGCTGATTAATCCCAGTGAATGTATTGATTGCGGTGTATGCGAACCGGAATGTCCTGCAGAAGCTATTCTGCCTGATACTGAAGATGGTATGGAGCGTTGGGTTGAACTTGCAGAAAAATATGCAGATGACTGGCCAAATATAACAGAACAAAAAGAACCAATGCCCGGCGCGGATGATTCAATTTCAGAATCTGATAAATTTGCCAAATATTTCAGTGAAAACCCTGGTGAAGGGTCGTAGTACGAAGTAACTTAATTTTTTATCCCTTCATGATTGTAATAACTTTTATATTACATGTGTGATAAAGGGTGTATTTTTTGTTAAAAATATGTTACAATGTATCCCATTAGAACTCGATTATTTGACAGGGATACGAATAACTTACTGATTCTGCACCAATAATTTAAAATATGAAATTTTTTTACCGAAACAAAATTGCGGTTTTGGTAGGACTTTTGCGTAATTTTTTATTTTTGCATCAAAATGTGTGTGTGCTCTAAAGCTATTCATCGTTAATCGTGGGATATGTTTATTATATGAATGATAATGCTTCGGGACTTAATGTATCATAATATTAGTGGTGTGTTCCGGGCAAAGACGGAGAGTTAATTTATGACAAAATCAGAAAAGTTGGATTTTTCCATTGATCAAAATATTGTTTACCCAAAGCATGGTGTTGGCAATATTACTGACATTCAGGTACAAGAAACTTCCGGGATGACTATTGAGCTTTATGTTATTCGTTTTGAGCGTGAAAGAATGACTTTAAGAGTTCCTACAAACAAAGCTGTTAGTGTAGGGATGCGTTGTATTTCTGATAAGGAAACAATGGAGAAAGCTTTCGAGACTCTTAAAGGAAAAGCAAAAATTAAGCGCACAATGTGGAGCCGTCGTGCGCAGGAATATGAAACAAAAATCAATTCCGGTAGTGTCATTTTTCTGGCTGAAGTTGTGCGTGATCTATATCGCAGTGGTGATCAGTCCGAGCAATCCTATAGTGAAAGACAGATTTTTGAAGCAGCAATTGGCCGCTTGGCGCGCGAAGTTGCGGCTGTTGAAGACATATGTGAAAAAGAAGCGCTTATTAAGCTAGAAAGCGTATTGTCACCTGAAATAGCTGCGTAATGGGCTAAAAGAAAATTAATTTATAAGCCCGCTTTCAAGCGGGCTTTTTTTGTTTCATAATAATATTAAAGTTGCTACTTGTTCTAGCAATTGAAACCAACAGGAATAAACTCGATGAACGCCAGAGATCTATCAGGTCTGGATGATAACAGATACGGTCTATTAAGAAACGCCAAACGGATTTGGGCTGTTGGTGCTATTCACGGCGAGCTAGCGATCTTAAAGAAAGTACATAAACAGTTGATTGCCAAATTCAGAAGAGGTGACAAGCTGGTGTATCTTGGGAATTATTTTGGCGATAGTCAGAAGAACAAAGAAACATATGACGAAATCCTTAATACACGCCGTGCGATTATGTCACTTCCGGAAGTTTTTATGCCTGAAGATTTCGTATATTTACGTGGTGCACGTGAAGAAATGTTTTTTAAACTTCTGCAAATTCATTTTGCCCCTAATCCTGTTGAAGTAATGGAATGGTTATTGCAGCACGGTATGGGCAGTTCAATTGCGGCCTACGGTGAGAACGACAAAACAGCAAGGGCAATTGTACGTCAGGGCACGATGGCACTGACAAAATGGACAAACAATATCAGACGGCAAATACAATCCTGCCCTGGACATATTGAGCTCACTAATTGCTTAAAGCGGGCATGTTTGACTGATGATGGCAATCTGCTTTTTGTGCATGCGTGTATTGATCCGAGCCGCCCGCTCACAATGCAGAAAGACCAGTTCTGGTGGGATAGCGGTCGCTTTGATAAAATTGATGAGAAATTTTCTGAATTTATCAAAGTTATCAGAGGTTATGATCATGCAAATAATGGGGTAATACTGGATAGGAAGTTTACATGTACCATTGATGGTGGTTGCGGCAGAGGGGGGAATCTTCATGTAATATGTTTTACGCCGGATGGCGAAAAGCATGATGAAATTATTGGATGACAATAAGACCTACATGAAATTGCCATAGTTTTGAGATAAGACCATAGGAAATTGAGATAAAATAAGTTTTTATCACTGGTACAGGGTAAAATTGTCGGGTATTTTAAGTTCAGGAAGATATTTCTTTAAACATATACAGTTTGGCTGTGACAATAAAAATATAATGCAGCGCAAATTGAATAAGAATAAGAGTATTTAAATGAATACGTCTAAATTCTGGATAACACCAGTTATTATGCTGTTTGTTTCGTCCTGTTCATCTCTTCCTATAAGCGAAAATGAGCTTACGGGTTCCATTGAAATAAATAACGAATTTGCCGCTGCAGATGATAGCCAGTCTTTATCCGCCGAAAATGGCTGGTTGGATGAACTAGATTTAGAAGCGCTAAGTGCGTTTGTTTTGGAAGTGATGGATAATAATCCCAATTATCAGGAAGTGGCATTGCGAATGCAGGCGGCAGGTTATAATGCCGATGTTGCCGCCGGCAGGCTCCTTCCCAGAGTGGGTGCTTCTGCAAGTGCATCGAGAACAGGTGTGGAAACACCCGTTGCAAACACATCAAACAGCTTTTCATTGGGACTGGACGCAAGTTGGGAAGCTGACGTTTGGGGTAGACTTTCCGCCAATACTGCTTCGGCAAGATCTAATTATGAAGTTGCTGTTTATGATTTTTATGGTGCTAGGCTTTCGCTTGCGGCACAGGTGGCGCAGGGCTGGTTTGATGTGATTGAAGCCAAACAGCAATGGGATCTGGCGTCCAGTACCGTTTTAAATTATGAGCGGGCAACGGATATAATTCGTAATCGCTTTGAAAGGGGCCTTTCAAGCGGTCTTGACTTAAGACTCTCCATTACGTCACTTGAAGCCGCAAAAGCAACAGAAGCACAACGGCAGGAAAGCTACAACACATCAGTAAGAAGGCTTGAACTTTTTGCAGGGCGCTATCCGGCGGCCTCTCTGGAAGTGAGTGGTGGTATACCGGATGTTCTTGATGCGATCCCCGCGGGTGTTCCTTTAGATTTACTGGAACGACGCCCGGATTTACAATCTGCCAAAGCAAAACTTTATGCTTCAGGATACAGGGCGCTGGCCGCCAACAAAGCATTGTTGCCAAGTATTTCCATAACTGCCCGAGGCAGTAATACCAGTGAAGAGTTTGGAGAGCTTTTAAAATTTGATAATGTGTTTTGGAATTTGGTTGGCGGGATAACGCAGCCGATCTTCCAAGGTGGGCAATTGCGATATACGGCAAAAGCGGAACAATTAAATTTTGAAGCGCAGAAGCAAAATTATGCGCAAACGTTACTTCGCGCATTCAAAGAAGTTGAAGATGCCCTTGATAGGGATCGGTCACTGGCTGCAGGTGTTGAACATACCGAACTTGCAGCGCAAAATGCTATTGCGGCCGAAGCAGTGGCCCTGGAACAATATTCGCAAGGGTTGATACGGATATCGACACTTCTGCAATCACAAAGATCGGCACTCACACAACAGAGTCAGTTGCTAAGCATAAAGAAACAAAGAATCAATAATCGAATATCATTATATCTTTCACTTGGGGGAGATTTCAGCATGGAAAGTTCACAAGGCACAAACAGTGCAAATATAAATAATAATGGTAAAAATGAACAAAACCTCTCTGTCGGGCAGGAGATTACATCATGAGTATTCTGAAAAGAATTTTGCCTGGTCTTGTTGTTTTGGGAATTGGAGGAAGTATTGCTGGTGCAATCATATTTTTTGGTCCCGAACCGGAAAGCGCCCCGACAAAAATACTTGCCCGCACAATTCGTTCAATTGAAGCGAAAACAAGTGATATGCAGTTATATGTCCAAAGTCAGGGCACGGTGGCCGCCAAACAGGTTATTGACATTGTACCTCAGGTTGGGGGTGAGATTGTTTATGTATCACCCAAATTCGTTTCAGGCGGACGGTTTAAAAAAGGTGAAGTGATTGCCCGGATTGACCCGCGTGATTATGAACTTGCCGTCATTACAGCGGAAGCTGCAATCGCCGAACGCACTCAACGGGTTATGCAGGAAGAAGCGGAAGCCGCACTCGCCGCCGCTGAATGGGAAGAATTGGGAGAAGGCGAAGCAAGTGACCTTACATTAAGGAAGCCGCAACGTGAAGGTGCTATTGCCGCACTCAGATCGGCTGAAGCCAGTTTGCAGCGGGCAAAGCTTGATCTCGAACGGACAGAACTTAAGGCGCCATTTGATGGTATTCTTACTGAAAAAACTGTTGATCTCGGGCAATTCCTGAACCGGGGAAATAAGGTCGGTACGTATTATTCCACGGAAACATTGGAAGTCCGTCTACCACTTACCAACAGGGACATCGCACAATTTGATCTTGCGGGATTGCAAGCAGGTGTCAGGCAGTATGATGTTCGCTTGACAGGACAGTTTGCCAATAGGGAAAATAGCTGGAATGCGCGGGTTGTGCGAACCGAAGGGATTATCGATGTTAACAGCCGCATTCTTTATGTTGTTGCGGAACTCAAAGGGGATGAGCTTTTTTCACCCGAAGATGGTACCCCCATTACCATAGGTCAGTTTGTAACGGCGGAAATAGAGGGACGTTCTTTTGAAAATGTTATCCGTCTTCCCCGCGAAAGTTTACGTCAGGGTAATCAGGTATTGATTGTTGATAAGGATAATAAACTGCGCACACGAATGGTGGAGGTCATTGAAACAAATGAAGAATATATTGTCATCGCTTCTGGTGTTGAAAATGGTGATATTGTTAATTTATCACAGCTAGGTCTGGGTGTTGATGGACTTCTTGTTGAAACGGATACGCAACCTGCACTTCCGGACATGATCAGGGCATCAAGGAATAATTCATCTGATCAATCCGGCAGGGAGATCAACGATGACTAATCCGATTGAATGGTTTGTTAAAAATCCTGTTGCGGCCAATCTGATCATGCTGGTTATCCTTGGTCTTGGGGCGATAGGATATGTCAAAGTAGGCAAGACAGCCATGCCCTCTGCGGCAATGGATATTATCAATGTCAGTGTACCCTATCTTGGGGCTGGCCCAAAGGAAGTTGAAGACAGGATTGTTATCCGCCTTGAGGAAGCTGTTTTCGATATTCGGGGTATTAAACGACTGACAGGCCGTGCCCGCGAAGGGGTTGGTTCGGTAACCATCGAAATTGAGGAAGGCGAGGATGTTGAAAGCATCCTTAATCAGGTGAAAGCTAGGGTTGATGCCATCAATACTTTTCCAAGCCTTTCTGAGCGACCGATTGTGTCACGATCATTTGCACAAATGGATATTATGAACCTTGCCATATATGGCGATGCTTCTGAATATGAGCTTAAGGAACTTGGCCGGCAGGTGCGTGACAGACTTGCCTCTATTCCGGGCGCTGCAAAAACGGCGCTTAATGGTGATCGGCAGTATGAAGTATCCATTGAAATTTCTGAACTACAGCTGCAGAAATTCAATTTGACATTTGATCAGGTAGCAAATGCCATTTCCAGATCATCAACCAACCTGCCAGCGGGAAGCGTGGATAGTATTGCGGGTCAGATTCAGATCGTAACGCGTGGTCAGGCTTATGTGAAACAGGATTTTGAAGATATTGTGGTTCTGCAAAATGCTGATGGTACCAGGGTTTTGCTCAAGGATGTTGCAACCGTTGTAGACGGATTTACAGATGATCATTTTATTTTGAGGATGAATGGTAAGCCGGGATTGTTCCTTTTCATTCGTTCCGAAACAACACCAGATGTGGTGAAACTAAGTGCAGAAATAAACAGAGTTCTGGATGAAGAAATCAGGCCTTCATTACCGGACGGAATTGAAATTACCAATTGGTTTGATACGTCCGAATTATTTACCAGCCGTCTGGATATGCTTATGTGGAATGCTGTTACCGGTCTTGTGCTTGTGTTCTTTGGGCTTATGGTTTTTCTTTCCCCTGCACTAGCCGGGTGGGTAACAGCCGGGATTGCTATTTCTTTTTTGGGTTGTTTTGCGCTTCTTCCATCAACGGGTGTCGCGCTTAATATGATTAGTTTGTTTGCGTTTCTTTTAATTCTGGGAATAGTGGTTGATGATGCCATTATTATTGGAGAAAGTATTCATCTTGAAAATCAGAAAGGTAATCACGGTGATCTTGGTGCTATTGAAGGGGCAAAAAAAGTAGCACGACCGGTCATATTCTCGGCAATCACAACAATGATCTTCTTTTCACCCATGCTCGCGATTGAAGGGATCATCGGGCAATTTATTCTTGGGATTCCGGTTGTTGTTATTCTTTGTCTGACATTTTCAATATTGGAATCACTGTTTATCCTACCTGCGCATTTACGTCATTTAAGTGAAAAGAAAACCAATGATTTTGCCCGTATATTTCTATGGTTTGTACCAAACATTGTTACAGATGGTATTTCGAGTATGACCAAGAAAGCACAGGAAAAAGCCAAAGCTTTTTTAAATCATGTCATCAAAGTTCATTATCGGCCATTTCTTGATTCAGCGCTTCGAAGGAAGGGACTTTCGCTTCTGGTTATATTGTCATTAAGTATGGTGGTAGTGTCTATTCACGCGGCAGGGTGGATCAAGACGGTTTTTAATCCGGAAGTACCAATGAATTTCATTCAGGCACAAGTTCAGTTTCCAGCTGGCGCTCCCTATAACATTGTTGATGAAGCCGCTATGATACTGGAAGAAAAAGCGCGTGAAATTGAAGCTGAGGTCCGTGCTGAATACCCTGATCATGAACTGTTTAAAGATTTACTTGTGATGTCGGATGGCAGCGGGTCTATGGCGTTGGCGTTTCTGGTGTTTCAGAATATAGAAGAAGTTAATTTTGATGTGGAAAAATATGCGGCGCACTGGCGGGATACCATGCCTGTGATCCCGGATGCGCGTGAAATTTCATTTGATTTTTCCACTGCTGGTGGATCAGGTGAAAGCATTGACATTATGCTGAGTTCACCAAACAGTGATGCTCTTGATGAAATGGCACAGGAACTCAAAGATGCCTATGCGACCTATAACGGGCTATACAGCATTACAGATTCTGCTGATACAGCACGTACGGAAGCAGTTCTTTCCATAATGCCCAGTGCAGAAAATATGGGTCTTACACTGACCGATCTGGCAAGACAGGTGCGTCAGGCATTTTACGGTCAGGAAGTTCAACGTGTGGCTCGTGGCAAAGACACTGTTAAAGTGATGGTGCGGCTTCCTCGGGAGGACCGAAAATCATTTGATACACTTGATGATATGAGGATCCGTACAGGTGCCGGTGATGAGGTTCCATTCGAATCTGTAGCGACCGTAGATTATCAGCGTGCTTATACGTCAATTCAACGTACAGACAGGCAAAGAACCATTACCGTAAAAGCCAATGTAAATAAGGAAGTAG
Source organism: Alphaproteobacteria bacterium (assembly GCA_030432815.1). GTDB lineage: Bacteria > Pseudomonadota > Alphaproteobacteria > Sphingomonadales > Emcibacteraceae > Pseudemcibacter. Next base: position 11,289 of record JAUILB010000048.1, read on the forward strand.
CGAATGCTGCTGAAATAGTAGAGGATATAAAGGAAAAATATATCGACCTGTGGAAAGCAAAATATCCTGAAGTGAGCGTGAGCTTTGAGGGACAGCAAAGAAACCAGACTGAATTTGTAACATCCCTTGCCAATGGATTTGCTCTTGCACTTGTTGCCATATATATCCTTCTTGCAGTAGCATTTAATTCCTATAGCCAGCCATTTATTATTCTGACGGCGCTTCCCTTTGCGTATATGGGTGCTGTACTCGGTCATTTCTTTCTGGGTATGAATTTAAGTCTTTATTCGGTTATGGGGATAGTGGCGGCAGCAGGTGTTGTCGTGAATGATAATCTTGTGCTTCTTGATTATATTAATGGTTTAAGAAAAAATGGTGAAACCGCGCTGCGTGCTGTTGAAATTGCGGCAGAAGAACGGTTTAGACCAATTTTTCTGACATCGTTTACGACATTTATTGGCCTGCTTCCTATGATGACGGAAAAAAGTCTGCAGGCGCAATTTTTAATTCCAACCGTTGTGTCGCTTGCATTTGGGGTGCTTTATTCAACAATCGCTACATTGTTCCTTGTCCCAATTGTTTATCTTTATTTTAATGATTTCAGAAAAAACATTATCGGCATCTTTAAAGGCATAAATAAAGATCAAATCACTGCTGAATAATAGTGTTATGAGTGATCGGAACAGACGATTTCAACAAGACTAAGGCAAGAATAAAATTTAACTGGCAGAGCCGATACCAGTATTTACTTGCGCATAAGGCATATTTTTTGAATGATGTCCCCATGTTCAAGTCAACTCATAATATTGGGGAACCCTGATGCAGGAAAACCAATTCCATTTGTTTAAAACCAAAAGGTTTGCCCCACTTTTCATTACACAGTTTTTGGGGGCATTTAACGATAATGTATTTAAAACAGCGCTTGTGATGCTGGTAACATATAATGTTGGTATAAGAGCCGGTTATGATGTGGCGCAGCTTGTCAATCTTGCGGCGGGAATTTTTATACTTCCATTTTTTTTATTTTCGGCAATGGCCGGTCAGTATGCGGATAAGCTTGAAAAATCAGGTCTAATCAGGCGGATTAAACTTGTGGAAATTGGCCTGATGGTATTGGGATCAATAGGTTTTTTTCTGGGAAATTTATACATATTACTGGGGGTTCTTTTCCTTATGGGAACACAATCGACCTTTTTCGGACCCATAAAATACGCAATATTACCCGATCATCTGCGCGAAGATGAATTAATAGGTGGCAATGGCCTGATCGAAATGGGTACTTTCCTGGCAATTCTGCTCGGTACAATTCTGGGGGGCAGTTTGGTAAATGCCGAAAATGGTATCATTGTTATAAGTGTCATTGTTTTGCTGATATCAGTTTGCGGGTATTTATCCTGTAGGTCCATTCCTGAAGCAGCAGGGGTATCACCTGATTTAAAGATTAACTATAATTTCGCATCTGAAACGTTAAACATCCTTGGCAAGGCAAAGGCAAAAAAGCGGGTCTTTCTCGCAATACTTGGTATTTCCTGGTTCTGGCTTTATGGGGCCACTTATCTGGCGCAGTTTTCCACATTTGGCAGCATTGTTCTGAATGCGAATGAATCGGTTGTG
>JAUILB010000049.1 GCA_030432815.1 Alphaproteobacteria bacterium
CCCCGTTATAGAAGAGGTCTGGAATTTATATGAATATACAATCAGCAAATTGAGCAGGGTTACTACCATGATTGAACGGGATGATCACATTCCCCCACTTTCTGACCTGATAAAGGAAGTTGAAAAGGCAAGACAAATTGGGGAAAATAAATGCTAAAGGATATTCAGGGAAAATTTAAGGATGCTGTCTTTTCAGGTATAAATGATCCGTTCCTGTCAGAAGTGCAAGAAGGTGGAAAAATAGGACCGGAGCAAAGACTGTCTATCTATGCTCATGCTTATAAAGCAAGACTGGTTGATGTGCTGGTTGATGATTTTCCTGTGCTTCATTCTCTGGTGGGGGATGATATGTTTGAAGAAATCTGCCTGGGGTATATTGATAACTATCCATCTGAGCATCCTTCGCTTCGTTACTTCGGACAGCATATGGCGAGATATCTGAAAGATACTAAACCATATCGGGATATTATTCCGGCGATCGAAATGGCGGAATTTGAATGGGCATTTAACGATGTTTTTGATGCGCCTGATTTAGCCCCTGTGACTGTAGATCAGGTCACTGCTATCCGTCCCGAAGCATGGACAACATTAAGAATAAAATTACAACCATCCTTTAAAATTCATTTGTTTAAGTGGAATACACAGGCAGTATGGTCAACGGTGACCGATGGTGCTGAAAAGCCAATGAGACCGCAAGAATACCCAGTCTCTTCACACTGTATTCAATGGAAAAAGGACCTTGGATGCTTTTTTAGAACAATTGAAGACGATGAGGCATATGTCCTTAAAATTGCACGTGAAGAAAAATCATTTCCGGAAATTTGTGAAATATTATTTGAACAATATGGCGAGCATGCGTCACATCGCGCGGCTGAATTATTCAGGGGATGGGTTATGGAAGGTTTGGTTGCCGGGCTTGAACATGCTGAACTTTAGCTTAGCTCATCAAGTGCCTGCTGCAATGCATCAAACGGCAGTGTAACGCAAGTTTTTCTGCTTTTATGCTCGCGGACAACATTGAATATATCAAGATCCTGCCATTTTTTTTCCGGCCAGTTATTTTGATCGGGGCCATCAAGTTGCGTAATCGCATCATTTATTTTTTTACGGAGCGTTTCCAGCTTTTGTTTATCAAGCCCTTGAAAATGCTCACCTAATACGGATGCACTTGCCTGGCATAATGCACATGCCTTTGCTTCATGCGAAAAATCAATAAGGGTGCCGTTCTCTATTTTTATATAAACTTTAATACGGTCTCCACACATGGGATTATGGACCATGACACTATGATCAGCATTTTTAAGAACGCCATGCCCCGTAGCATTAGCAGCGTGTTTTAAAATGGTTTTCTGGTACAGCTTATCAATCATGTCATACGACTAATATATTCTATGCGTCCTGTCCAGCTTTGCGCGACGCTTAGTTATGTCTGCCCCCAGAAAACAGACTCCTGAAATGCGATTTTCATTGCAATTCTGACAGATAATGGTAAATTTCATCAAAATTTAGGGGTGCGAAAAGGGATAACAAAACATAACTGAACGCTATTAATTTTTCAGGTTCCATAGCCTATACAGACGTTCTAACGCTTTGAAGTTTCTAAATTTTTCACAATAACATTTTTTAATAAAAAGAGTTTTTTAAATGGAAGAATTAATCTTTGACAACAAGATGTTGATTGCGGCGATAATACTAACCGTAACCTTCATTGGTATTTTTACCGAGCATGTCCATGGATTTCACCGTGCAAAATTTGCCATGGCTGGTGCCGGTGCAATTCTATTGGTCGGCAAAGAAATGGGGTTTTACAGCGTTGATGCTGCGTATGAAGCCGTTGACTGGAATGTGATTTTCCTACTTGGCTGTATGATGACCATTGTGGCCATTATGATTCCGACAGGTGGTTTCCAGAATATGGCGGTATCTCTAGCCCGTTATAGTAAGGGTAGGCTGTATTTGATGCTCGTGCTCATAGGAACTGCTGTTACCGTGCTTAGTTTGCTTCTGGATAACGTGACAACTGTGGTTATTTTTGGCCCGTTGATCATCATGATTGCCAGAACACTGAATGTTTCACCTGTGCCTTACTTGTTGGCAGCAGCACTTCTTTCAGATACTGGTGGTGTTGCAACACTTGTTGGTGACCCACCAAATCTTATGATTGGTTCAGCGGCGAATATTTCGTTTAACACATTCCTTGCCCACATGGGCCCTCCTGTGCTAGTGGCGTGGCTTGCTGTGTTGGTTGCACTTAAATATCTGTTTAAGGAAGAACTTGCACAAGAACCTAAGGACTGGCGTGATATAGAGCAAATTCCAATAAACAATAACCGTGTGTGGTTTTCGGCCCTTGGTATTCTTGGCCTTATGACTATTCTGTTTATGATTCACGGAACAATTCATTGGGAACCATGGGAAGTATCCGCATTCGGTCTGACACTTCTGTTCTTTATTAGTCGTAAAATTGAAGTGGATGAGACACTGGAAATGGTGGAAATGTCCTTGCTTCTGTTCTTCGTATCTCTCTTCATATTGATCGGTGGTGTAGAACACAGTCATTTCCTTGAGTATCTGGGAGTTCAAATTCTTCCGCTTGTAAGAGAAGACATTTTGTTTGCATCAATTGTGTTGATGTGGGTGGCGGCTGTTCTTTCAGCGGCTATCGATAACATCCCGTTCACCGCGGCAATGATTCCAATTATTCTAGGTCTTGAAACCCAGGGCATTAACGTATCACCACTATGGTGGTCGTTGGCTATTGGTGTGGGAATGGGCGGTAACGGTACCCATATCGGTTCAACCGCTAATGTGTATATCGTGACAATTTCCGAGCGACTAGCTCGCGAAACAGGAAACCCGAAAATGGCGATCACGCCTGGCCTATGGATGAGAAAAGGACTTCCTGTGATGTTCCTGACTTTGGTCCTGTCTAGTATCATGATGATTGCATTCTTTGATTGGTTTACTGCTCCCGTAAGCGGTGTCTGATTAAGGACAGATAAAGATTTTAGAAATCCGGCCCCAGCGGCCGGATTTTTTTTGATTTATTAATATTTATTTTCATTTCTGTCATAAATTATCCGGCTTCAACTAAAAAAAAACATTAAACCCTATACGGGCGTATGGATTCACGATAGTCTGATATTTGGAAAATAATAATGTCATCAAATGACAAAATATAGAAATGACGAAAAAAGAGGGATTACATGTTAGAAGTAAATAATTTTTTGGTGTCCATAGATAGTTTTATTGGCAGTGCACCATGGTTTCCATTTTATCTGCTGGGTATAGGTTTGTTTTTTACCATTTATCTGAAAGCACCACAAATAAGATTTTTCAGGCATGCTTGGGGTGTTCTCTTTGGCAAAGATAAAGAGTTCGAAGAACATAAGGCCCAAGGGGAAACGTCTCACTTCCAGGCGATGTCAATGGCTCTTTCAGGTACAATTGGTACAGGAAATATAGGTGGTGTTGGTCTTGCTATTTATCTGGGAGGGCCGGCGGCTATTTTCTGGATGCTGATGACTGCATTTATGGGTATGACCACCAAATTCGTTGAAGTCTCACTTTCTCATAAATACAGAATTACAACAGAGGATGGAACTGTTGCCGGTGGACCGATGTTCGTTATGGACCGTGGTCTTGGCTGGAAGCCATTGGCGATGATTTTTGCTGCTGCGGCAGCGCTCAGTTCTTTCGGGTCGGGCAGTATGCCACAAGTGAATAATATCGCACAGGCAATGCGTGAAACATTTGGTTTTGAAGCCTGGATGACAGGCATTGTAGCGTCAGTACTTCTTGGGTTCGTTATTATCGGCGGTGTTAAAAGGATTGCAACTTTTGCGGCACGTGTAGTGCCAACGATGGCTGCATTGTATTTTATCGGAGCGCTTTGTGTAATAATAACAAATATTGAGAATGTCGTACCCGCATTTGTGTCGATTTTTGCCGATGCCTTTAACGGTAGTGCGGCCGTGGGCGGATTTCTTGGTGCCACTTTTGCATTTGCCTTTAACCGTGGTGTAAACAGGGGACTTTTTTCAAACGAGGCCGGGCAGGGTTCTTCAGCCATTGCCCACGCTTCCGCGGTTACGGAAGAACCTGTATCAGAAGGTATGGTATCCTTGCTTGAACCGTTCATTGATACAATCATGATTTGTACGCTCACCGGGCTTGTTATTCTATCATCAGGTGTTTGGACGGAGAAGCACGAGAATACGTTTCAGGGTTCCGACTTCAGCATCATTGAAGGTAGTTATACAGATACCAATGAGGAAGACAGAACCGCTTTATTTGGTCATTTCAATGCACTTGAAGGTTCCATGATCGAGGAATATTCAGGTGAAATTATGGTTTTGAACGGCAAGATTACCAATACAAATGTTACAATCATTAATGCACGTTCCGTTGCTGAAGATGTGATATTTACGCTGGACGGACAACCAATAACGGGGCCACTGCAAATCAGAGATGGGGACCTTGTAGAAACCAATATTGTTGTTAGTGGTAAATCACTTATCCATTCGGCGGCACTTACCAGTGTAGCATTTACGAAAAGTTTTTTGGGTGATAGTGGGCAGTATATTGTCGCTATATCGCTTGCTCTGTTTGCGTTCTCTACGGCGGTTGCCTGGTCTTACTACGGGGACCGTGCCATAACCTATTTATTTGGGCAAAAAGGTGTGCTGCCGTATAGGATCGTTTATGTTATTGGCTTTTTTGTTGCTTCTATCGCTGACACAACTGTAATTTGGACATTTGCGGCTATTACGGTGGCATTCATGACGATACCAAACGTGATTTGTATGTTTGTTATGCGTAAAGAAGTAAAAAGCATGGTAAATGAATACGCACAAAAAATAGGAAAATAAATTTCCTGAAATTATGATATTAAGGGCAGGTCTGAATTCTTGCCCTTAATGTTTATATTAGTCATCGTTTAAGCGTGTGCTAAATTTAACTATTTATTAATAAATTGACTTCTACTATTGTTGGGGTAATAGTAATATCTTGATTTTAAGGTTGTTTTTTAATAAACTTTTATACGGAAACGGGTGTATTTAATCTGAATTCACTTGTTGACGATGAAATTGGGAATTACTGCTGATATATTGGGCAAGCATTTACTTAAAATATTGCATAAAACCGATTGCAAAGAATCGGAGGACTGATTTAGAGTAAAGCTAAAGTATTGGTTTAGTATTTATTTATAAAGAATGGGAAGTTCGAGAAGATGAGTAGCAGCGCGATTAAAGGTTTGACTACTGACGATAATAAAGAATTAAAAAGTGGTTCTGCTAATGTTTCTGAAGATAAAAATTCTGCTTCAGTTTCTGAGCATTTTGATGAAATTTCCGGTTCAATTAAATGGTTTGATGACGTTAAAGGCTATGGCTTTATAGAAGCTGAAGACGAAGAAAACAGAAGTAAAGGGGATATTCTGGTACATTTTTCAATCTTGAAAGAACATGAAAGAGGATCTCTGCCGGAAGGAACCAAAGTTACCTGTCTTTCCGCAAACCGTCCAAAGGGGCGTCAGGCCGTAAAAATTCTTACCTATGATCTAAGTACCGCTGTAGAAAAATCAGAACCCGAACATAAATTTGTTGTTGATGATGAAAAATATTCTGATGAAGATTTTGTGGAAGTTGTCGTCAAGTGGTTTAATAAAGTACGGGGCTACGGATTTGTTAATCGTGGTGATGGCGGGCAGGATATATTTGTTCATATGGAAGTTCTTCGTCACTATGAAATGGATCAGCTTGTGCCCGGACAGGAACTATCAGTGGTGATTGAAGACGGTGAACGTGGTCTGATGGTCAGCGCCATAAAAAAAGACGCCTAACAAATTAGCAAAAATCCAATTATCCAAAAATAAGATGTAAATTTTCAGAATTTGCAAAAAATAGCCTTTATATTGCCTTTCTTTGATGTAAAAGTAACATAAGTTATAAGTCGTGAGAGAGGAATGAATATGAATTTCAACGGTTTTGCGAATAGTATACGACCACATAATTTACGTATGTTTATGTGTTTTGTGTTCAGTATGATACTTTCGCTGGTTGTCGCTACTTCTATGTCATACGCACAGGCAACCTTTCCAAAAGACAAACTTTCCATAAAAACCTCTGAAACAATATATGATTTTGATATTGAATTGGCACTTGATGACAGTCATCGCCAATATGGGTTGATGTTCAGAACAGAATTGCCGGAAATGAATGGTATGCTATTCGTTTATGATCGCGAAAGAGATCTTGCCATGTGGATGAAAAACACCTTTATTCCACTTGATATTCTCTTCGCTGATAGGGACGGTATCATCATCAATATTGCGAAATCAACGCAGCCAAGGTCATTGGACAGAATTTCTTCAAAAGGCCGGGCAAAAGCCGTTCTGGAATTAAATGGTGGTCTTACGGATAAACTCGGTATTATGGTCGGTGATGTGATCAAACATGAGACTTTTGAAAATACTGAAAAATAGCTACTTTTCCTAAAATAACTCTTGCGCGACATTCCGTGATCGCGTATTAACCCAACCACAATTTGTTTTTACAAATTGCCTTATTCGGTCGGGGAGTGGCGCAGCCTGGTAGCGCACCTGTTTTGGGTACAGGGGGTCGCAGGTTCAAATCCTGTCTCCCCGACCATTTTTCAAGAAAATGTCAGATAATTGATTTATAGAGTTCGTATTGCCTGGCGGCTACATCAGACCATCTGTACTGGCTGACAGTTTCCGATATCGTTTTTCGGTCAAATTCGAGTTCATCCAGGTTTTCCAGGGCATCCATTAATTCATATTCATCACGGTTTGATAACAATATACCGTTACTTTCATTAACAACTTCACTAATTCCGCCCACAGATGCGGCTATAACAGGCGTGCCAGTAGCTAGACTTTCCAGCACCACATTTGGCATTCCTTCCATTTCTGACATAAGGATCGTTGCCCTTGCTCCGGCATAAAGTTCGGCAAGTTTCTTTTGGCTTAGGTGCTTGATAAACTGCACCCTGTTTGATAGGCCTAAATCCTCGGTCTGGTTTCTTAGTGTTGCCCTTTGTTCGCCATCACCGACTATAATCAGCCTTTTGCCCGGTATTTCTGCGAGCGCATCCAATATCAAATGGTGCCCTTTCAGGAGAACCAAATTACCAACACTCAGGAAATACTCTTCCCTCAGAGGGTTTGCTTCTACAGTCCTATTAAATATTTCAGGATCAATGCCGTTAATGATGACGGTTATCTTTTTTTCTTTAACGCCATAATCTATAAGTGCATCTTTAAGTGCGTTACTGACACATATTATGCCTGATGAATATTCAATCGCTTCCAGAATTTCTTTGCGTGGCTTATCAATAGCCATCCAATAATTTACATCGCTTCCACGTGCTGTCAGCACAAGTGGTTTATTATACTTTTTTGCGACTTTATAAGCGGCAACCCCATCCGGATAAAGATATTGGCCATCAATAATATCAAAGTGCGCGTCATTTTTATATATCTGATCTATTGTTTTGTTAGCTGCTTTTGCCATGGATGATGCGTTATCAAATGATGAAAAGCCGGGGACCGTAAAATATTTTGGATGATAAACATCAACATTGTCTATTTTTTCATAATCAGGAACCTGTTCATAAAGTTTATAGCGGCTGCTAATAATACTTACGAAAGGGCAATAGGGTATAGGTGCTATCACCTTGCGGTTAAAATCTTCCAACAGGTCCATAGCAAGAAACCGGTTCCTTACAAATATTCCGTGGCGGGGCTGAACAGCGTTTGGATAAAGGGTGGTAAGTGTCAGTATATTCATGCTCAGGCGTGTCTGGATAGGAATTGATAAAACATCATCAGTGCCCAGAGTGGCGCACTATAATCACGTCTGCCTGATTGATGGTCTTTTATTAAACGTTCCAGGTAAGAGGGATCAAAATATCCGCTGTCGAGCATTTCTTCACTAAGTACTGTTTCTTTAATTTTTTCTTTAAGCTCATTTCTAAACCAGCTGCCAAGCGGTACACCAAAGCCCATTTTGGGACGGTAAAGAATGTCATGTGGAAGCTGGCCTTCCAAAGATTTCTTGAAGATATATTTACCTTCGCCACCACGAAGTTTGAAATTAGACGGGAGCGTTGCGATCCATCCAACCAATTCATGATCCAGCAGTGGTACACGCACTTCCAATGAATAGGCCATAGAGGCACGATCAACTTTTGTCAGGATATCACCCGGCAGATAGGTTTTAATATCCAGATATTGTATGAGTGACAGCGGATCATCGGTTTCCGCGTCTTCCGCATGTTTTTTGAAGATTTCAAGCGCGCTATAATCCTGAAGATCACTTTTCATCGCATCACTGAATAAAGCATGGCGCATTTCAGGTTTAAAAATTGATACGCCGTGGAAATAGCTTTCGACATCTGTTCGTGCCAGCCCCTGAAAGGTCGTTTTGGCGCGAAATACACGTGGTGCCCAATCAGCTTTGGGATATACTGAACCAAGTAGGCCAAACACAGGTTTCCTGATGGCAACGGGGAACATGCCACGCATTTTTTCTTCAAACATATGGAGTTTATATCTGCGGTAACCGGCGAGATTTTCGTCTCCACCATCACCTGAAAGAGCAACGGTTACCCTTTTTCGTGCCAGTTCGCATACACGGAAAGTTGGTAATGCCGAGCTGTCTGCATAAGGCTCGTCATAATAATCCATAAGTCCATCAACGAGCGAATAATCATTGGGGTCTACCATTTTTTCCTGGTGGTTGGTTTGATACTGTTCAGCAACCTTTCTGGCATAGTCAGCTTCGTCAAATTGTTTAACATCAAACCCGATCGAGCATGTATTGACGGCATCTTCGCTGTTACGGGCCATATTAGCCACTACAGCGCCTGAATCAACACCGCCGGACAGGAAGGCGCCAAGCGGCACATCAGCACGCATGCGAATGCGAACAGCTTCTTCAACGCGTTTATCAAGTTCGCGTGCAGCATCTTCAAAACTGCCCCTGTAACTATCCTGAAAATGGACATTCCAGTACTGGTTATTTTCAATTTTCCCACTATTAAGATTAATCAGTAATGTATGCCCGGGTTCGAGCTTCATGACATTCTTATATATGGTATGTGGTTCAGGCACGTATCCCAGGGCGAAGTACTCTTCTATACTTTCTTTACGAATGGCTTTATTAAAATTGGGATGTAGCACCAGTGATTTTAATTCTGAACCGAAAACAAAATTATTATCTGCTAGTTGTGCATAGAAAAGGGGCTTGATACCAAGTCGGTCTCTGGCAATAAAAACTTCGTTCTTGGCTTTGTCGTGAATAGCATATGCGAACATGCCGCGAATGCGTTCAACACTTTTTGGGCCCCATGCGTGATAGGCTTGCAGTATCACTTCAGTATCACTGCTTGTTCTGAACTGATATCCAAGTGATTTCAGCTCTTCCCTAAGTTCCGGAAAATTATAAATTTCACCATTATAAGTGATGGACACACGGTCATCCGACGTGATCATTGGCTGATGACCGCCCGCAAGGTCAATAATTGACAGCCTGCGATGACCAAAAGCAACTCCGCCAGAGAAATAATCGCCTGAACCATCCGGTCCGCGATGTTCAATTATATTGGTCATTTCTGTCAGCAGATTTTTTGGAGGTGTAATGCCTGCTAAATTAATAATTCCTGCGATACCGCACATGTTAAATATTGCCCCGAAAATAAGCCATTATATTTGCGTTCATAGTAAAGAACATATTAAGTTAGTAAAAGATATTATGAGATCATGATTAAGGAATAATTACTTTGTCCGACATTAATAGTATTCAGTCTAAAATTCCACTTTCCATTGAATGGAAAGAGGGTGAATTATTTCTACTGGATCAAACATTACTCCCCCATGAACAGGTTATGGAAAAGCAGGAAACAGTTGAGCAGGTCTGGCATTCCATAAAGATATTAAAAGTGCGGGGTGCCCCCGCGATTGGAATAGCTGCGGCATATGGTCTGTGTGTGGCAGTTAAAGACCAAATTAAACTTCCTCCTGATCAGTTTAGATCGCTTGTTGTGGAAAAGGCCGCCTATCTGGATAGTGCACGTCCAACTGCTGTCAACTTAAGTTGGGCGATGCAGCGTATGTTGAAATTGCTTAGCCTTGATGTTCAGAACAGTAAAGACCTATACGAAGCATTGGTTCAGGAAGCAGAAAAAATTCATGAAGAAGATAAAATCATATGCAGGGGAATTGGTGAACAGGGGGCGGGGCTAATAACGGATGGCATGGGGATAATGACACATTGCAACGCAGGAGCGCTTGCAACATCCATTTTGGGAACAGCAACATCACTTATGTATGTTGCACACGACCAGAATAAAAAATTTAAAGTTTTTGCCAATGAAACAAGACCACTTTTTCAGGGGGCACGCCTGACAGCATGGGAACTGGGTAAGGGTGGAATTGATGTAACCTTAATCACGGATAGTATGGCTGCCCATATGATGGCGACGGGAAATATTGATATGGTCGTTGTTGGTACGGATCGGGTTGTTGCAAATGGTGATGTGGCAAATAAAATCGGTACACTTGGCGTTGCCATTCTGGCAAAACACTTTGGTATTCCATTTTATGTTGCTTGTCCGTCATCAACAATTGATATGGATACCAAGAATGGTAATGATATTCCGATTGAGGAAAGGGACGGTGCGGAAATTACAACCATAATGGGACAAAAGATAGCGGAAGCTGGCACGGTGACGAGAAGCCCGGCTTTTGATGTAACGCCAAATGAACTTGTCAGCGGTATTATTACAGAGAGTCAAATTATCCGTGCGCCTTATGATGAAGGGTTAAGGGAATTTTTTAAGGGGAAGTAACATGAAGAAAAACATACTGGTTATATTGTGCTTTTTGTTTGTAGCGTCTTGCGGGGAGCAGGCGCAACAGGAAGAAACCGTTCAAAAAAATGATATTTATAATTTTGAACTGGATGAAATAACAGTAGCTGGGCTTAATAAAGCTTATGATGAAGGGACATATACAGCAAGGGAAGTTACAGAACTTTATATTGCGCGTATTGATGCACTGAATAAAAAAGGACCGCGTCTAAATGCTGTCATCGCAGTCAACCCTGATGCTCTTGAAATTGCGGAAGCCCTTGATGTGGAACGAGCAGCAAGAGGCCCAAGAAGCCCATTACATGGCATACCTATTCTTTTAAAAGATAACATTGATACCAGTGATAAAATGCCGACCACGGCTGGTTCCATTGCGCTTATTGATAATTATGCAGTCTCTGATGCCCCTATGGTGGCGAGCTTGCGTGATGCGGGTGCTATTATTTTGGGAAAAACAAACTTAAGCGAATGGGCAAATTTCAGATCAACAAACAGTTCAAGCGGATGGAGCGGGGTAGGAGGACAAACACGCAATCCTTATTTGCTTACGGCTAACACATGTGGCTCAAGTTCCGGTTCAGGTGCTGCTGCGGCTGCAAATATGGCAACACTGACGATTGGTACCGAAACGGATGGTTCCGTTGTCTGTCCTTCTGCCTATAACGGTATTGTTGGTATTAAACCAACGGTCGGGTTGGTTAGTCGCACGGGCATTGTTCCCATCGCAGCAACTCAGGATACAGCGGGGCCGATGACCCGCACAGTTGCAGATGCGGCATATCTTCTGACCGCGATGGTGAGCCAGAATGCTGAAGACCCAAAAACAATGGAGCAACCCGCGACAAAAATTAATTATGGTCAATATTTAAAAACAGACGGCCTTTCAGGTAAAAGAATAGGTGTGATCAGAACGCCGTTCAGAATGCATAAAAGGCTTGCACCAATATTTGATAAAAGCATTGATATAATGAAAAATGGTGGTGCCACCATTATTGATAATCTTGAACTTGATGACAATGATGCAATCGGTGATGCAGAATATGAAGTGCTATTATATGAGTTTAAACATTATCTGAATGCCTATCTTGAAAGGACACCGGATACTGTAAAAAGCAGAACGCTGGAAGATTTAATCGCTTTTAATAATGCAAACATCACAAAGGAAATGCCCTATTTCGGTCAGGAAATCTTTATCAGTGCTAATGAAAAAGGATCGTTAAATGAAGAAGCTTATATCAAAGCGCTTAATGACAGTAATGTTACGATGCAGCAGATAATAAATATGTTGATGGATGAATATGATCTGGATCTGCTCGTTATGCCGTCAAGAAATCCGGCCAATAGCCAGGATGTGATTAATGGTGATCATCCAAGCGGCGGTGGAACATCTTCTTATGCCGCAGTAAGTGGATATCCGTCAATTACGGTTCCAATGGGATATATTCATGGGCTACCTGTGTCATTGTCATTTACTGGGCGTGCTTATTCAGAGGCGACAATGATAGAGGCTGCATACGCATATGAGCAGGCCAGTAAAGCGCGTCAAAAACCAAAATTTATCGAGTATGTATATGAATAATATTTTGCGAAACTTTAGTGCTTCTTCCATGGCATAATCATTTTAAAATACTTAAAGTGATTATTTTCAGCCATCAAGATAGTCAATGGATTGAGCAAATTTCGGTCTGTTATACCGATGCGATCCTTGGATATGTTCTATTTGGACATTTTTTACACCGGCAGTTCGAAACTTGTTATAAGCATAGCGGTTACCTTTTGGTAGTGCACTTGCCTCACGTGTAACAAAAACAAACCTTTTATCCAGAACATTTTTAACTTTTGTTTCTGCATTATCTTCCCATAAGCGATCACCCATAAAAATAGCACCATCAAAAATATCAGGATAGTCCAAAACCGTTCTTGCAGCTGTCCTGCCTTCACCTGTGATATATATT
>JAUILB010000392.1 GCA_030432815.1 Alphaproteobacteria bacterium
TATGTTTGTGGATGGGAACTTGTTAGTTCTTTATGATGCTGCATGCATTTGTAATGCGTTGATTTCAAGTTTGGCCACACTATACCAAGCATGCAAATATTTATTTTTTAAATAATGCGGATTTGTTTCAAGAAATGAAATATACCAGTTGATCATTCCATCCCATTCATCAAGATTTCCTGGGTCATGTAATGACCAGCCAAGTTCTTCAAGAAGCCAGTTTGATTTAGCGCCATTTCGAAGCTGTGAGGTGCATACCCAATTTTTCTCGACATCTTCGCCACCCCTGGAAACAGGAATGACATGGTCAATAGTGGGTAGCAACTGCCAATATGCTATATGGCACTCCGATGTTTTCCAATTTCTATGAAATGGGAATTCATCGGGCATTAGAAAAGAAAGTAAGCGGAGTGCACCAGGAAATACTAACTGTTCCCCTGAATATCTGTCGATAAAACCGTCTCTTAAAAAAATTTTGGTTTTTTGATGATCGGAATAATTACGGCCAGCGTTAGCAAGTGAAATAAATGGATAATCCACAGAAATAATTTCTTGCGCCAGATCTAATCTACCTTTGCTGATTTCTTGACATGCGGCTGCTATTGCACCTGGGTTTCCGTTCAAGGTAATCTCCTTTTCACATCAAGAAATTATAAACTATCCGCATATCGATTATACTTTGGCATTAACGGCAACAAAGCTGTTAACTTTATCAGGTTGCTAACATTTTGATAATTCTGTTACGGGGGATATTAAATGATTGAATGTTGGAAACATTGGTAATTGGCGTACAGGGGTAGATTTCCCAAGGTAATGGGTCAAGAATACAAATCATCTTAGATAAGCATTTTCTGAATATTCATACTATTGATTGAATCGCGCACAGGATCAAAATAAAGCCTTGCATAAATCGCTGTGGTGTTTTGATTCTTATGGTTAAGTGACTTGCCAAATAGCCAGTGAAGCGCCTGTTTTAGCCTGCCAGCTTCCGAGTGTTCGTCGTAGATCATGTATGCGCAGATCATCAATACCAGCACGCTGTAAGATACGATCCCAATCCTTTTTAGGCTCAATTGACAATGCTTACCAATTCCAGGAAAAACAAAACCAGTAGCTTCTGGCGGCTATCTATTAGCTAAAATCTCTGTTATCTCTGTTGCATCAGGTGCTAAGGCCACCGCTTGAGGCGTACCGTTTTTGGTTTCTTTGATACACCATTCAGCACGATCAAAATTAATATCAGCCTATTTCATTGATAAAACATTGCTACGCCTGGCACCAGTCAGCAACGATAGCAATACATAATCGCGGATTGTTTCATTTGGCTCTTCTGATAGCGCCTGAAAAAATCGTGATAACTCATCGCCCTGCAAGAATCTATCTCTGCTTTTTTCCCGATTCCGCTTTATTCCCGTAGCCGGGTTATGCTCATCACATAAACTCACCGAAATAGACCGACCAAAGACACTGGATAATAAAAGCCAATACACGATTAGCAGTAGTACCATGTCCTGCTTTTGTTATTGCACTATGTATATTTGCAATGTCTCTTCGATCAATTACTGATAATTTCTTTTTCCCTAGTGGATTAACAAGATAGGCTCAATACATAGATAAATCCTCTCCCCCATGTTTTTTTGCTCGGCTTTGAGTGACGTTCCAGATATTCTGCGAAAAAGATCCGAAAAGGTTAATTCAACTTTTTGCCCACGTTTCACTTCAGCCGGGTTTTTGCCTTCAGCAATATCATGAAGTACTTCTAACGCATTGCGCCTTGCCAGCTCAATGGTCATGTAAGGATAGCGGCCTATGGTAATTCTTTCACTGCTGCCACGTTAGAGATGTATCAATGCTTTACATCGTCAGTATTCCTTCATTTCCTTGAAACCAGGACATTAGTCCAGCATGTGCTGACGAAATCCGCCTAATCCCGCTTACCATAGGCGAGCAGTTTACTGCTACCATTCTCAATAATTACCGTATAAATGGTTCCATCCTTACCAATGGCGGGAGACGCAAGGCCACCAACAGCATCTACATCATTTGCTCGCGTGTAAAAATTAATAGAACGGGTCAACAATCCTGCAGTCGTGTTGAAATATACAAAGTCTGCCGATATGGCAGGTGAAGCAATTGATTGGCCGCCGATATAGGTTGAAACGACAGGGACATCTGCAATATCACCGTTCGCCTCTAAAACATGCAACCGGCGTAATGAATTGAAAAAGATCTGTCGCCCAAAAGACGCCGGTGTTGCCATTACCGCTTCTCCAATATTCTGATCCCAAAGTTTGTTACCAGTCTCAGGATCGATACCTTGAATAACCCCATCCTCTCGGCCGATAACAAGAAGACCATTAGAAAATATCGCGGGGGATGAA
>JAUILB010000393.1 GCA_030432815.1 Alphaproteobacteria bacterium
ATCTTCAAAATTATAGGTAAGATTTGTTGTGAAAGCTGTACTTGGGCGTGGGTACATACCCTGCACAAATAATGTGCTGGTTTCATCGCCATCAGCATTCAGGTATATTTCATCGCGATCGAAGTGAAATTCCCAATGCTTTTTTTCCACACCAAACATATATTCCAGATTTTCCCAGGATCCGGAATGGGACACTGTAAATGTCGGGGATACATCATGTCCGGTATAATAAACACCGCCCACTTTCCAGAAAGTAGTTGAATTGGAAACACCGGCAAGCAATATTACATTGATCACAAGGCCATCGCTTTGTACATCCAGACCTTCAACGTTACCACGGATTAGTTGAATTTCTTCAACATTACTGGCAGAAACACGTGCCATTGTATCTGAGATATTGTTGGCCTTTCCACTCAGGCGCTTCCCGTTAATTAATATCTGGTCTCCGCCACCGGAACCAAAACCACGCCTTCCCCCATTACCATTTCCGCCATTTCGATTCAGAATTTGCTGTGCTTCAGGAATACGTTGAAGCATGTCAAGCAGAGTTACAGGACCGGTTTCAGCAAAATAGTCATAACTAAACCGTTCTATTGCAGAAACGTTGGCGACCGGATCATCGACATGTTCATTGGTCTGCGCATACAAAGTGGAAGCTGAGCTGGTAATGAAAGTGCTTATTGCTAATGATGTCAGGTGTTTTTTATTCATTAAATGGCGTAATATTGTTTATCAGCTTAAATGTTGGGTTATTAATAACCGTAATCCGTTAATTAAGTATTAGGACACCAAAAAAGAAAACCTTTGTTTTTCCTTTGAAGTGTTAACAATTCATCAGGGTTACTTTACTCAATATATATTAAGATGAAACAAACTCTCATGCTAACTTATTCGAAAGAAATAAATTATGGCGCTATATAAATCAATTAAGTAAAATAATCAATTAGAAATGTTATGTTATAACTAAAAAGTGCCGGAAAATTCAATTGATGCTTCATAAGGGCGGTCAACATATTGCTCATCACGCCCATTATTTTCCCTAAAACGGATGTGATCTTTATAACGGAAAAATGTGTTTCGGGCATTTGTGCCGCGTTCTTGTGAAAAGTTGATCCTCATTTTTATGTCATTAAAAATTTTCTTTTCGACGAAAAGTTCATATTCAAGCTGGCCCTCCCATTGCCAACTGTAAGCAATGTCACCATGCTCGAAACCGCTTCCGTATTCTGCTTCGATACCATAAGAAAGGCCAAGGTTGGTTACATCATGTCTGAATGCTGCCTTATACTTGTTATCGTAGACCCAACTGAAATTACGTTTCGTCTGACTGATTGGATCAAAGTATCTGCGACGTTCTAGTTCGTAGCCCAGTGTTAGTTTTGCATCAGGTAGCCCGATTAATCCAAGCCTCACATCCCCGTCAATGCTAAACCCGAGGGCTTGCGCATGATCAACATTACCCGGTTTTGAATCAAAATCAATTTCATCACGAAGATTTGCATCCGGGGGCAGTGTAAAAAATTGATCTGCACTAATCGGATTGCCGCTGAAATCCATATATTCGGTGAAATCTATCCTAGCAATATAATCCTTGAAATCATGATAGAAAATTTGAGCTTCGATTGTCCCGCCGTCGTTTGGGAGCCTGTATTCATAGGTGGCAGAAAATTCCCAAATCTGTTCCGGTCTGATATTATTGTTACCGAATTTAAGTTCCTGTTCCTGCTGATCAAAGAATGTTAAATAATGAAAAAATTCCAGCTGGCTAACTTTCTTTTCTGCGGTTAGGCGCAACTGGTTAGTGTCATTAAAATCATATCGAAAATTCACACGGGGTTTAATGAAGGTAAAACTATTATCAACTCTCACATTCCCGGTTGTTAACAGCGTGTCGGCTGTAATTTGTGAAAATTCTGATGTTAAAGAAGTCTGCAGTGCCATCTTGGGCGATATTGTGTAATTATGATGAGCAAATATTTCGTACCTTTTTTCTTTGATAACGATGTTGTTGCTTGTATTTAAGTCAAGTGGATCATCCGCAGTATCACGTTCAAAATTATCAAATTTCTGGCGGAATGTATTGAAGGCCCCTTCTCCGCCGAGTTCGAGTGACATATTACTTCCCAGACTATTTGTCAGCGATGCTCTGTATATATCTTCATCAGCACTGAAATCGACTAGCTCGTTTGCATATAAAAAGCTATTATTACCAGTCCCTTCAAAGCGGTCCGTGCCATTATCTGAATTTTGCCGTCTGCTGATTACAAAACGTGTTTTAAGTTCCCCAAGGAATCCTATATCTGTTGTATAGTCTCCGCTGGCTTCCCATTGTAGAAATTTTTCATGAAAATCCCATAACAATGTTTCCGCGTCATCCCC
>JAUILB010000050.1 GCA_030432815.1 Alphaproteobacteria bacterium
GTATCAATGTCCGAATCTTCGGCAGCCTGAATTACAATTGCCCCTTCCGGATTTTCAGCCTTTAGACGTTCAACGTTCGCACGAACCGCACGAATATCAATTCGGCGGCTTTGCATCCACACTTCGTTATCAGCTGTGACAATGATCATAATATTCTGCTTGTCCGGCTGGTTCTGCGAGCTACTATCACTATCTGGACGATTAACATCAATACCGGATTCTTTTAGGAAAGAGGCCGTCACGATAAAAAAGATCAACATGATAAACACGATGTCAAGCATTGGTGTCATATCAATCGCTGTATCATCTTGGTTTCTTGAAGAATGCTTACGCATATTTCGTTCCTTTAAAATAATATTTTGTCAAACACTTGAAAAATCAATATTTTCAGTCTTCCCGAAATCAGGGTGGAAAATTTCCACCCTGATTTCAATAACTTTGTGTTTGTAAGATTTAACTCAGATATTCTCTAATATCAGCTATTCTTTTTTCTTCAGAATCCACATAGCGAAGCATATCACGAGCAATTTTCTCCGTACGTTCATCGTCTGCTGATTCTATGGCTGCCCTGAACGAATCCCTCGCTTTAGCAAAATTCTCCAACGCAAGATACGCTTGGCCCTGAAGAATGCTAGATTGATCCGGTCTGCGTAGACCACCTTTATTAAGTGCACTCTCAATAGCAGCAGCAGCTTCTTCATATTTATCAAGAGTTAGATAAACATTTGCAAGACGCATATAATTATCACCGTCTTCTGATAATTCCGCCGCCTCTATCATAGGATCAACAGCCTTTTCGAAATCCTTACCTGCTATAAACGCATTAGCCTGCAGCTGTAGATTTCTCAAATTCTTCTCAGATATACCTTCGTCAATAGCATATGTAATAACCTTGGAAGACTGATAAGGACTTTCGTGATAAAGGTAAAGTTGTGACATTGATTCCAATTCACGCCCATTATCCAGCATATCTTGTCGATGTGCCAGTTCATATGCAGCAAACTGTTTTTTCTCAAGGGCAGCTACTTGCTCAGGAGTAAGACCCGGTTCACCAGCTGACTGACCATAAATGCCGGAAAGCTGTAACCAGTAATCCTTCTTAGGCCATCTTGTTGCCAACAGCTCTGCATATTCAAGAACTTTATCCTGTTCATTAAGTGCCGCATGCAATGTCCTTAACACCGCATACCAGTTTTCTTTGTCTTCTTTACCTTCTTCTTTGGTTTTTCTGATTGCCCAGTTAAGATATTCAATGGCAAGTCTGAAATTAAATTCAGCATCTTGCTGTGATATACCTTCACTTTGGCCAATTGCAAAGTGAACGTTGGTAAAAAATTCCAAATGAGAAATATTCGGAGTTGGCTGATATTTTAGCCATTCATACAGGTACTTCTTACCTTCTTCCCGATTATCATTTGAGAATTCAATCTGACCAACGGCATACGTAACCTGGTCTCGTAAACTATATGGAATTTTTTCATATTGCAGCAATTGCTTGTAATGTCGCAACAGACCATCCATATCACCTTCAGCTTGGGAAATAGAAGCCATAATTTGGTGATATCCGACAAGCTCCGGTTCAATCCAGCGATCAGTATTCTGATCCACAAGGACTTCTTTTGCTTCAGCAATGCGTGGAGGTTCAGCACTCAGCATTTCCTGAGCTCTAACAAGTATTTTCCCTTGCCGTTCACGAGGACTCTGAATAGAGGTGATTTTTGGACGTGCTGCACGTGCAGCAGCCCTTCTGTCAGCTTCCGCTTGTGTTGAAACACCCAATTGCTGTGCAATAACAGTCTGACCTGTATAATCCGCTATCCCCGGAATAGAAGCAGTCGCGAGCATCAATGTCGCCACTGCTGTTGCGGTCATAAGAGTTTTGGAAACTTTTTCAACCTTTAACATATATATAGCCCTTTCTAACATTAATTCTCTAACTGAAATTCGATCCGAACAGAAACACCTGTTACGGGTACCGGCTCGCCATCAACAACACGGGGTTTATATTTGTATTTTTCTGCCGCCTTAACAGCACTTCTTTCAAACATACTATGACTTGATTCAATAACGACAACATTTTCTGTTGTTCCTTCAGCTGTCACTGTAAATTCAAGCAACACCCAACCTTCAACACCGTTTTCTGCGGCGCGTGGCGGATATGCAGGGGGTACCCTAACAATTGGCAGAAATTCACCATCAGTGGCAGAAAAACCTGTGCCGCCCGTTTCAATAGTAGAAACCTCCATTGTCGAACCGCTAATATCAACACCTGTACCGCTTACATTATCAACGGCTGCCGACATATCAATATTGACTTCCGGTGCTGCTTCAACCTCGGCAGGGGCTTCCGGTTTTCGTTCTACCTGACGCACTTCCTGAACATCACGAACTTGAGCCATTTCGACACGGATCCTTTCACCCGCATCTTCAAGTTTAATGTCGCCTGCGGTAATGAGCCACTGCATTCCGAAAAACAAGCCAAACGTAATTAATGCGGCAAAGCTAAATGAAATAGCGTAACGTGCAATCATAATTAAACTCCTTTTTAGTTACCTTCTAACGACAGTACATGATCAGTATATCCACCAGCATTAAGTGAATCCATAATTTCAGAAACAAGTCCGGTGGAACTTTGTTCGTCTGCCTGAATAACTATTGTACCCTCTGGGTTCTCAGCTTTCAAGCGTTCAACATTCGCGCGCACAGCGCGGACATCAATACGACGTTTTTCCATCCAGATTTCATTGTCAGCTGTAACGGCTATCATGATGTTTGCTTTTTCCTGAGGATTAGCAGATGAACCATCAGGACGATTTACTTCGATACCAGATTCCTTCAGGAAGGAAGCGGTAACGATGAAGAAGATCAACATGATAAACACGATATCAAGCATCGGTGTCATGTCAATGGCCGCTTCGTCTCTTTCTTTTGCTCCATGCTTTCGCATATTTTTTTCTCTCTTAATGATCCATTGTAAGGTGGTCTTCAACCATTTCGGCTTCTTTTTCCACCCGTCCTTCAATATAGGATGCAGCAAACACACCTGTCAGCGCACCTGCCATTCCTGCCATTGTCGGGATTGTTGCTTTGGAAATACCAGCTGACATTGCTTTAACATCCGCAGATCCAAGAACCGCAAGCATATCGAACACTTCAACCATTCCCCACACAGTACCCAAAAGGCCCATTAGTGGAATAATAGCAACCAGTGTCTTAATATGTCCGAGCGATCCATACAGATCCATCCTAATCTGACTAATCATAGCATCACGAATTTTATGAGCGTACCAGGAGGTGCGCTCTTTGCGCGCCTCCCATGTACCCATAACTTCATCTACTTGTTTATTGTGAGCCGTTTTGAAGTAAATCAAACGCTCCAAAACCATAGCCCATAAGATCAGCGTCGCGATAAAGACGAGGACCAGTACCGGCCCTCCCTTTTCCATAAAATTTCTAACAAGTTCCAACGCTGTAATCATGATTAGGCTCCCGCACGCTGTTCAGCATGGACAGCAATGATACCTGCACTTTGCTCTTCAATTGTATGCACAACACGTTGGCTCATTGAATTCACAATTGAGTGAAGGAAGAGCATCGGTAGTGCGACAACAATACCAAGAACAGTAGTCATAAGCGCTTGTGAAATACCACCCGCCATAACGGTTGGGTCACCAGCACCAAACAGTGTCATTGACTGGAAGGTAAGGATCATACCAGTCACCGTACCAAGCAGCCCCATCAAAGGTGCGATCGCAGCAATCAATTTGATCAGCGTAATGAAACGCTCTAGCGCTGGCATCTCTTTGAGTATGGCTTCATCAAGCTTGAGCTCCAATGTTTCCACATCGGCATTCGGATTGGCCTGATGAACAGCAAGAACACGACCAAGAGGGTTGTTTTCATTTACAACATCAGACTTGATCTGGGCTTTCACTTTACTGCTCACAATAGTGAGGTAGAAAACACGCTCAATAACGAAGAGAAGCCCGATAGCACCTACTGCCAGGATAAGATAACCCATTGTTCCGCCTGAATCGAGACGTTCTTCCAAGGTTGGTGTTCTGATAAGTAGTGAGAGGATTGCACCACGTGAAGGGTCAAGACCATATCCTGTAAATCCACTTTGAGCAGCTTGCAGGTTTGATGTTGATTCAGTGAAACGTGCCTGTGGCTGACGGTCAAGTTCTGCTACAAGACCTTGATCATACTTCAGATATTTACCATCAGTTGAAAGGTTGAATACACCAACACGTGTAACCGGAAGCGTTACTTCTTCGCCGCTTGTAAGTTTAACAGAACGGTTGAACGTAACAACACGGCCCTGCTCTGTCATTTCACGCTGTACTTCGTACCAAAGGCGCTCCATTTCCTCAATACTAGGAAGTTGGGTACCGGAAGCTGTTTTCTCAATAATTGATGTGATAAATTCGTCACGACCAGGGAACTGGGTTGTTGTCAGTGACCCTTCAAAGCGTGAACGTGTATCACCGGAAACCAGCTGAAGCACACCAAGCACTTCTTTAAGGGCACCAAGTTCATTGGTAAATTCCTGCTCAAGTTCGGCTAGCCTGTCATCATTCTGAGCAAATTGAGCTTCCAACTGATCAGAGCGGCGCTCTTCAGCACGTTGTTCAGCCTGAGCTTCACCCAACAATGCCTGCTGACGTCCCTGAGCAGCCAAAAATTCCTGCTCACGTTGGCGATATTCCTGAGTTTCGTTAATTTTTCCCTGACGAACAATTTCGAGAAGTTCATCCAAATTCGCTGCCTCTTGTGCATTCGCAAGAGATGCAATACCGCTAAGTGCAACGGCGGCTATAATCTTAATTAAATTTTTCATTGTACAACCTCCGGTGCAGAAATAGGTAGGATAACAAGTGTATCTCTGGCGATTTGCTGGTTAGCCATCTTGATTGAATCGCTAATTGATTTCCTGAATTCATCGGCACTTACTGTCTCAAACTGGCGTGTTTCTTTATTATACGCACCAGAGATTTGGCCATCCGTTGTTTGATACAATAGTGCTACACGCCCTACCATAAGCATATCAACAATGCGTTCTTGACCTTCCACATTCATTGTTTCCTGATAAGTCTGGAAAACATTCCCGTAGTCACTTTCAATTTGATAGAGCTCAAACACACTACGGAATCTTTCAGAAGCGTCCACATTAGGATCTGTCATCAGATCTTTAACACGCTCAAGACCGGCTAGGCGTTCATCCAGACGAAATGGGAGATCATTTCTGATAAAGGTTTCAAGACCATCTACCATTTTCACCAATAGAGGCTCTACCTGACGTTTGATGTCTGTTACGTTTTTAATATTTTCAGTCAGTTCTTCGATGGCTTGCATTTGACGTTCAATGGATCTGTCCATTTGCGCGTTGTAAACCTTAAGACCGTCAACAGTTTTAAGTACATTTTTATACTCAGTAATAATGTTATCGGTGGCATCCACAATCTCGTTAACACGAGCTTGCGACTCCTGTGCCAATTGGTTAGCGGAAATTCCCTCATCAAGAACTTCACCCAATGTAGTTTGCCCTATAGCCGCAGTTCCTAACATTAAGGATCCTGCTGCAAAAAAGGCGGAAAGAACAACTGTTCTTACTCGATGCTTAATCATGCGTCTTCCTACAGCTTATTTTGAATTGTTATGGTTGAGCCGCCCCAGGCGGCATTTAATTTTAAAAGTGAGTGAGTAAATAAACGATCAAGAACAAATATGAATGTCCCAATATTATTATCCATATCCTCTATCCCCATCACTTACTCATTCCCTTTTATAGTTACTTTAAATTCTTTTCGGTTCTTTAATCATAATATTAATTAGATTTTAAAACCAGAATTAATATCTATTATATCATTTTAGTTATTATTATTTGATATTTTTAGATATCCAGCAGTAGCTCTTAAGAGCATTTATCCCGGACTGCGCAAACACTATCTCAAAATGTTATCTAATTTCAAGGCCTCCTTTGCGCGTAAACGAAAAAAAAAATTTTTCGTGATGAAACAGAACTATAAATTCAAAACAATCACTACCTATAATATTTACAAAAATCAATTGAATGCATACAGTTAGGCTAAAATATCTTTTTATATTTATCTATAAAAAATTACTTTAAGTTGTGACAAGCTATCACAAGAAAATGACAAAAATGTGATCATGCCTACGATGAGCATGCATTAACCACAAGGTATTTATGGAATTTGATGAAAATAAAGATTCGTAAAATTGTTTTGATCGTGTTTTTTGTGATGAAAAATAAAACACTAACATATGCAAAAAAAGTTATAGCTTCATTCAACTTTACAAACTGTTATGAAGCTATAACTTTTTGATAGACTCGATGGATTACGAATGGGTTCTGACTAAATTCACCGCTTGAAGAACTTCGTCCCATTTATTTTGGATGCAAGTTTGCCTTGCTGCTGTAACTCCAAATCGCTTAATCAGCTGATGAGCTAATTCACGCTTATACTCAAAATCCCCTTTTACTGGATACTTACTCATATTACTTTCTCCGGTTACCATAACTATACTCCTTAACTTCTATAATACTCACTTACATAATCACTTAATATCTTCAATTATTAGCGCCCTATTTTTTTCACCCTATATATAAAGTGTGAAAACCACGTAAATTAATATTTACAATTTTAATTAATTTTATCAGCAAGCTGTTAACAACAAAGATTTTGTAGCTCGTTTATTCTATAAATATTTATTATTGTTAATTCACAAAAATACCTTATTTTTATAAATATAGTTTTTGTCAAAAATTATAAAGGCAACACCATGCACCAATCCCATCAGAAAATGTTTAATATTGAGCATTTTGTCGTTGAAGGGTTGCATTGTCCCAAGTGCATCAGAGAAATTGAAGGGACGCTCAGTGCTAATGACAATATTAACAACGCCCGTGTCAATTTAAGCACACAACGTCTAGCAATTGAATGGAAAAAGGAAACACCTCCTTCGACTGATAGAACGAAAGAAGTTATTAGTGCATTAGAAAAAATTGGCTTTAAGGCATTCCCTTTTAATTCATCTGATCATTTGAACAAAGAAGACAAAATTGGCAAGTCATTGTTAAGAGCCATGTTAGTTGCTGCTGTCACGTCAGCAGTCGTTATGCTGCAGCCCTTTATTGTGTCTCAAGTCGATATTCCGAATTTATCAAACGCGTGGCTTGATACTTGGTTTGCTGCCATTATTACCATCCCTGGAGCAGCTTTTGCAGGGATTCCGTTCTTCCGTTCTGCGTTTAGGGCAATAAAAGGCGGTAGATTGAACATGGATGTGCCTATTTCCCTAGCCGTTATTCTCACCTGTGGCATGAGCGTATTTCAGACATATATTGGCAGCGAAGCGACATATTATGATGCTGCTGTCATGTTATTATTTTTTCTGCTGATAGGCAGGTACCTAGATCATAAGATGCGAAATCAGGCCAGAAGTGTCGCACATGACCTGATGAGTTATAAATCTTCAACCGCCACTCTTATTCATGCGGATGGTGAAACCGAAGAGATTGCAGTGGAAATGTTAATTCCAGGCCAAACGATCCAGGTGATCGCAGGTGGCAGAATACCTGTTGACGGCACCGTGATCGCAGGAACATCCGATATCGATACTAGCCTTGTAACAGGTGAAACATTACCACAAAAAGCGCAAAATGGTGACACGGTATACGCAGGAACGATCAACATAAACGGTACTTTAAAGATAAAAATTGATGCAACATCAGGAGAAACCCTTCTTGATGAAATTATTGAATTAATGGAAACAGCTGAACAGGGGCGGGCAAAATATGTACGCATCGCGGATCGAGCTGCACAAATTTATGCACCCGTTGTGCATCTTCTAGCAGCAGGAACATTTACCGGATGGTTTTTTCTTTCATCAATTGGATGGGAAGCGTCACTGACCAACGCAATTGCTGTTCTTATCATTACATGTCCTTGTGCATTAGGGCTTGCCGTGCCGGTGGTACAGGTCGTGGCATCAAGTCGCCTTTTCACTTCCGGTGTGTTGGTAAAAGCCGCTGACGGACTTGAAAGACTGGCAGCAATAGACACAGTAGTTTTTGACAAAACAGGGACACTTACTTTGGGACAGCCCGAACTTGCAAACGCCGATGATGAAAAGGTAACACCATTCACGCTTGAACTAGCCGCCAGCATGGCTAAATCTTCCAGTCATCCACTCTGTCGTGCACTCATTGTAGCCTGCCATGAAAGAAACATACCTACAATTGCCACCAGTAGCGAAATATTTGAAGAACCGGGCATGGGGCTTCAAACAACAATAAAGGGACTTGACGTAAAATTAGGAAACAGAGAATGGTGTGGCATTCATGCTAATTATTTGCCGAATAACCGTTATAGTGAACTCTGGCTGAGTGTTAAGGGGGCACAGCCTGTGCTTTTCTGCTTCAAGGACAGAATGCGCGCTGATGCACATGATGTTGTCGGTTGGTTTATCCGCAGGAAAATGAAAGTGATCCTGCTATCCGGGGACAGAAAGGATGTCGTAGAAGAAGCCGCACAGGAACTCGGGCTTAGCCGCTATAAACATTCCTGTAAACCGCAAGATAAAATTGAGGTCATCGAGCGAATAAAATCAAATGGCAGCAAAGTTCTTATGATTGGTGATGGTATAAATGATGCCCCTGCTCTGAAAGCAGCGCATGTCTCAATTTCACCATCAAATGCAGCAGAGATAAGCCAGAACGCGGCTGATTTTATTTTCCAGTCACAACGTATGGAATCAATTATCAGGGCTTTTCAGATTTCTGTCGCCAGTAAGAAACTAGTCTTCTGGAATTTCGCTTTGGCGGGAATTTATAACATCATTGCCGTACCATTTGCCGCAGCTGGTATGATTACGCCAATGATAGCGGCGATCGCAATGTCTCTTTCTTCAATTATCGTTACGGCAAATGCGTTAAGGCTTAACTACGAAAAACTTTATAAAAGTCATGAAGCCTGATATTATTCGTTAGTTTCTCTTACGATAAAAAAACACCGACCCATAAATGCCGGCCCTGATAATATAGCCCATCATAGCAAGAAATACCGCCATGAGGATGTTTCTATAAGTTATATATTCTGCTGAAACCATCGCATCTTCAGGAAGGGCGAAATAAGTCGCGCGAACAGTTAAACATATTATACCGATTGCCGCGAGAAGTGACGTTTTAACAAGATCCTGAAAAGTCACAGAACTTTTATCAATGTAAATATAACTTCTTATAATTACGATAAGCATAAAAATAATCGAAATGATAATTATAGTCATATTGATACTCACTATTCTTTCTGTGTTTGAATAAGTGTATATTAGTTCCTGTATTTGCTCCACAATCAAATTGATCTTTGCAAATCTTCCTTTAGTATTTATCAAAATTTAAACTGGAGTTTCGAAGAATGTCACTTGTTAAAATAGGAATAGTTGGCTGTCTTGGCCGAATGGGGCTTGTATTAACTGCAGAAACATTGAACCATAAAGAGACTGTTCTTGTGGGTGGTACGGAAATGCCGGGTAATCCAAAAATTGACCAACTTATAAGGCACCCCCATACTGGTGAAGAAACCTCTACAAAAATATCTTCTGACACTGAAAGTATTTTTAAAAATTCTGATGTAGTATTTGATTTTACCTGCCCGACAGCAACTGTGATGCATTCTTCCCTTGCATCAAAACATGGAACAAAACTAGTCATAGGTACAACCGGATTAAGTCCTGAAGATGTAGAGGCCATCAAACTTGCATCAAAAAAGACTGCAATAATTTATGCATCAAATTATTCGCTTGGTATAAATTTATTATTTCATCTAACACGAAAAGCTGCATCGATTTTAGGCGAGGATTTCGATATCGAAATTCATGAAACGCACCATCGTTATAAGGTGGATGCACCGTCGGGGACAGCATTATCACTGGGTCAGGAAGCAGCTGTCGGCAGAAATAAAAAATTTGAAGATATAAAACGGGATACATATTACGGCATTAATCATAGCAGGGAAAAAGGCACCATCGGGTTTTCGTCATCACGGGGAGGCAATGTCGCCGGAGATCACATTGTTAGTTTTATGGCGGACGATGAACGTGTCGAGCTAGCACACAAAGCAACAAACAGATCAATTTTTGCACGCGGAGCACTACACGCTGCCATCTGGATAAATAACAAGCAGGCCGGACTATACGATATGGGTGATGTATTGGGGCTTAATGATGAATGATATATCTGCACAAATTCCGGACTGGAGTCGGGAAGTACCAAGAAAATTTTGGGACCCCGGCAGAAAATTATTACGGGCGATAAGAAATTATCAGGCCTTAAAAAAGAACGGCGGACTGTTTGCTGGCCTAAGATCCAAATATTGGGTTCTGATATATAGGTTCTGGTCAGTTGTATGCGGCGCGGAAATTGATCTGACCTGCGACATTGGTGGCGGGCTTCTTATTCCTCATCCCAATGGTATAGTTATTCGGCCAAGAGTAACGATTGGTCCAAACTGTCTTCTGTTTCAACAGGTAACAATTGGTACAATTGATGGAAAATTTCCTATAATAGGCGGGCATGTTGATATCGGGGCAGGAGCCAAAATTTTAGGTGATGTAACACTTGGTGATCATTGTCGCGTGGGAGCCAATGCCGTTGTTTTGGATAGTGTAAAACCGGGTGATACTGTTGTGGGAATCCCGGCAAAACCGGTGCGTAAATAAAACTTTTCTAACAGTTTCTTTTACAGTCTCTTAATGCTTTTGAAAGTGAAAAAAGTAATTCACGCCTCATTTCCTGTGTAAGGTTTACGCCAAAGAAAGTCCCCTTTCCATGAGACCTTGCCTCAAGTAATTGTTCGTCGCTCAATTTTGACACATTGGGTGGTCGGGACAGCCTTATATTTACCCAGTAGGAACTATATGCAAAGTCTTCCCTTCGTCCTTTATGATCAATACGTGTAATTGTAAGCTGATCACCAGCAACACGGATGATTTCTACTGCTTTGCCGTAACGATAATGTAATTTAAAAGCCCAGTATATGAGCAATATATCAAGACCAAAAAAACCTGTTATTGGCCAGGCACCAAGTGAATAAAAAAATAAGCCAATCACAAAACTTAATGAAATAATGGTTCCCATTAAAATCCTGAATCCTTTCGGGCCTAGTGACCGTCTGGGTACTATAAATTGTTCAAACCAGATTTTTTCATCTTTTGCTTCCATATAACGATCCTATAGACACATTTTCCATTTTTGAAGCTTTCAATTTTTAATACAACAAATTATGCTGAATTTTAAAAGGGTGTAGTATGAAAAAAGCAGATATATACGAATTTTTTAGAAGGCTTGAGGAACGCGACCCTGAACCCAAGGGGGAACTTGACTATACCAATCCATACACTTTGGTGGTCGCTGTTGCTCTATCGGCACAGGCGACTGACGTTGGTGTAAACAAAGCAACAAAGGACTTGTTCAAAGTCGTTTCCACACCACAAGATATGCTTGATCTTGGAGAAGAAAAATTAAAGGAATATATCAAAACCATAGGGCTATTTAATACCAAGGCCAAAAATGTCATTAAAGCAGCACAGATGCTGGTGGATGAATTTGACGGCGTGGTACCTGAAAATCGCAAAGATCTTGAAAAACTGCCCGGCGTTGGACGGAAAACAGCTAACGTGGTACTTAATATCGCATTTGGTCATCCGACAATCGCTGTAGATACTCACTTATTTCGTGTTTCTAACCGGACCAAAATGGCGCCCGGCAAAACACCACTTGAAGTGGAGCTTAAGCTGGAAAAGAAAATACCAAAAGAATTTGCAAGACATGCTCATCACTGGCTGATTTTACACGGACGTTATATTTGCAAAGCAAGAACACCAAGCTGCCCCACGTGCCCGGTGGAAGATTTATGTGCATTCAAGGAAAAAACACAATTGCCGGATTAATCCTTTAGAAAAGTGGATATACAGAAATCCGCCCGTTGCCCCTCAAGACCCATAAGATTTTTTTCTTCTGATGTTTCCACATACTCCACTTGTAAATCACTATTATCATTTTCATAAAAATAAATATGGGCATTGCAGAATTGATTATCGTAAAGCCATACTTCTGCTGCTTTTTCTACACGTTTTAATGACGGCAGCCCAAGAATATCTTCTACACTTGATTTTTGAAGCCCCATAATATTTGCCATTTGAAACCGTGGCTCAGCTGGTTTCGGTTTTTCCACAATATACGGTAATGGGGCTGGCTCAGATGCCAATGTTTCTTCTTCTGGCGGTGGGGGCGTCTCAGCAAGTTTTTGCTCAGGCCCACAAGCGGACAATATTAAAACACCTAAAATACTTATTATTTTCTTCATGCTTCTTCGAACCTGCTCATATGAAATAAATGACAAATTAATGCTGCACCAATTATGGGAACGATCAATTGAACAATGGGTACCATGAATAAAAAAGTCATTATAAGTCCAACTCCCAGTACTACACCGCGGATTGATTTTCGGTGTATGCCAGCCTCCTTAATTCCCAAATGCCTTACGGCAACCATCTCATAATAACCCCATCCTAGTAAATAACCATTTAACAAATAGAAAATTACAAGTGGTAAAAACGGTACCCAGAAAAATATTATATAAAGGGGGATAACAATAATATTCAGCACCACAACAAGCAACGCAATCCTGCTGGCAAGAAAGGCAAGCTTTGGGATACCAAGTCTTTTACTTGCTTTATTATACGGATAAAAACGGTCTTCGACGCTATCGATT
>JAUILB010000051.1 GCA_030432815.1 Alphaproteobacteria bacterium
GGGGCTGATGTTATCAAGTAAGGCAAAAGCGCAGGAAATGTCAGATTTCACTGCCTTTGGTGAGCCGGTAACACCTGAAAATCCAATACGCATGACCAACAATGAAAATCCATACGGTATAAACCCCAAAGCAATGGTGGCCATCACCGAAGCATACAAGCGCGCTCACACCTACAACTTCACGACAGGCAGACAACTGATCAATGTCATTGCCAAAATGGAAAATCTGCCGGTAGAATGTATTGCAGTCGGTGCCGGATCAGGTGAATATCTTGTCGCAACCGGCGCTTTATGCGGCATTTCAGGTGGTGATATGATTGCCCCCTATCCAACATTTGGCGGCATAATGAGAGCCGCGCGAAACTTTGGTGGTAATGTCATTGAAGTTCCCGTTGCAGACGATATGTCAATTGATTTGGAGGCTATGCGAAATGCGGTTACAGACAAAACTACGTGTATTTATTTCTGTAATCCGAACAATCCAATTCCAAGTATCATTGAAAAAAATGCCCTGGAACAATTTTGTCTTGAATTTTCCAAAAAGGCAATGATTGTCATTGATGAAGCATATTACGAATATGTGCGGGATGATAGTTTTTCAACAATGGCCCATCTTGTAAAAGATAACCCGAATATTGTAATCCTGAGAACAGCCTCAAAAATTCATGCATTTGCCAATGTTCGCATCGGGTTTGCGTTTGCGCACCCTGACACAATGGCAAAGTTGATGATGTTCCGGTCTGGAACGGCTTCATATCCATCATTGATGGGAGCGATCACCAGCTATCAGGATGCTGAATATCAAAAATTTGTCGTTGATAAAAATTATGAATCTCTAGCTATCCTTTATAAAATGTTTGATGAGCTTGATATGCGTTATGTTAAGGCACATGCAAATTTTGTTTATGCGGATGCAGGAAGAGATGCCAATGAAGTAAGGGACAAATTACGTGAAAGTGGTGTATTAATCGGTCGGCAATATGATCCTTTCCCCAACTGGATAAGGATAAGCACCGCCAAGCCGGAAGAAACAGAATATATGGTTAAAGTTTATAAACGAGAATTTGGATAATCTAAGAAATAACAAAGGGACAACAAATGAGAGAATTAACAAGAAGAGACTGGCTTAAGGGCACATCATCGCTCGCTGCGGCCGGACTGGTATACGCAACAACAGCGCATGCACAAAGTGTAACCGTAAACGGCTATACCCCAACCAGAGAAAATCCGATCCGTATGAGTTCTAATGAAAACCCATACGGCGTTCCAAGATCAGCGCAAAATGCGATGATTGAAGGTTTCAAAACATCCCATCTGTATAGTGGTGATGGAAGACGCGAACTTCTGCAAATTATGGCGGATCAGAATGGTGTCGCACCGGAAAATATCCTTATCGCCGGTGGTTCTAAGGAAGTTTTAAAAGTAGCCGCTCTTATCGTTGCACTTGAGGGCGGTTCGGTTATGGCCGCAAACCCAACATATCATGACCTTGTGCGTTATAGTGACTGGGTTGGTACGGAAATTAAGTGGGTTGATGTAGACCAGGAAACAATGACAACCGATCTTGATGCCATGCGTGCGGCTTACACAGATGATGTTAAACTGATATATCTTTGTAATCCAAACAACCCAATCCCGACAATACTTGAAAAAAACAAGCTACGCGAATTTTGTCTTGAAATGTCACAAAAATGCATTGTTTTTGTTGATGAAGCCTATCATGAATTTGTTACTGACCCGAATTACGAATCCATGGTTTCACTTGCGGCAACAAACGATAACATTATTGTTTCGCGCACCGCATCAAAAATTCATGGCTTTGCGGGTGTTCGTGTCGGGTTTGCCTTTTCCACACCAGCGACACTTTCAAAAATGAACCTGCGTGTCACCGGAACGGTAGCTACTCCCGCCATATACGGTGCGGTAGCCGCTTACCAGGACAACGAATTTATGGACTTCATTAAACGTAAAAACCAGGAAGCATTGGCTGTCACCTATGAAGTGTTCGAAAAACATAATGTCCGACACTTTAAATCAAACTCCAACTTCACTTTTTTCCATACAGGAATTGATTTCGCTGAAGTAAGGGAACGTTTTATGAACCACGGTATTAATGTTGGCCGCCCATTCCCACCATATCTTGACTGGGCACGTGTAAGCATGGCAAAGCCTGAGGATATGGCTTATTTTGCTGAAGTTTATGAAAAAGAATTCGTGAGTTAATAAACTGGTTTTAAAATTGTAATATTCAAATTAAATGACGCTTCTATAATTTTGAAGCGTCATTTTGCTTATAGCCCCTAAATAAGATATAATCCCCTACACTAATACCTTCCAAAAACATTGTCATACAAAATTAGGGGACAAAAAATGATTTCTGATATAACCAGGCGAGACTGGATAAAAGGCGGCTCTGCTTTGGCAGTCGCCATGTTAATGGGCAATCGGGCCAATGCACAGGATATGGCGGTACCGGGCTTTGTGCCCACACCTGAAAATCCGCTAAGACTTAGTTCAAATGAAAATCCTTATGGAATATCACGTCTGGCAAAAAATGCCGTCATGGAAACGCTGGATAAAAGCCATCTTTATAGCAGCAGAAGAGAAGGCGAAATGGGACTTGCCAAAATTCTGGCTGAAATTGAAGGCGTTGATACCAAAAACATTACCTTCTCCGGAGGGTCAGGAGAAATTTTAAAAACATTGGGGCTTATTACCGCAGTGGAAGGCGGTTCGGTTCTAACAGCTGACCCTACCTATCATGGTCTCACAAGGTATGCTATCAACCGTAATGTGCCGATTAAACATATACCAGTTGATGACAGCATGACAATTGATCTTGATGCAATGAGAGCAGCCTATACAGATGATGTAAGTATTATCTATCTTGTTAATCCCAACAACCCGTTGCCGACCATTATGGAAAAAAACAAATTACGGGAATTTTGTATTGAAATGTCCCAAAAATGTCTGGTGTTTATTGACGAAGCTTACCATGAATTTGTCGAAAATCCAGATTATGCAACAATGGTTCCTTTAACCGCTACCCACGAAAATATAGTTGTTGCAAGAACAGCATCAAAAATACACGGTTTTGCAGGATTGCGCTTGGGTATTGGATACGGATCAGAAATGTGGATTGATAAGATAAATGAATATATTACCGGCTCAAGCAATAGCCTTGCATTAAATGCTGCAATGGCAAGTTATCGTGATACTGAAACGCAGGACTTTGTTCGCCGTAAAAATCGTGAGTCTAAACAAATTGTTTATAATCTTTTTGATAAGCACAATGTAAGATATATTAAATCCAATACTAATTTTATATTCTTTGAAACTGGCATTGACGTAAATGAGGTCAGAGAACGTTTTCAAAACCATGGTATAATGGTTGGCCGTGAATTCCAGCCTTATACCACATGGTGCCGTGTAAGTATGGGAAAACCTGAAGATATGGTATATTTTGCCGAAGTTTATGAGAAAGAATTTGTAAGCTAAAGGCAAGTAACATATTGAATTTTAAAGAGCAATTTTCGCACCGGAAATTGCTCTTTTTTGTTGCCTGAATCAGTGCGTGACAATTATTAAAAAAATGATATTCTTGTTATATTATTTTATAACATTACACGCAAAATGAGGGAAAACTGAAATGGCAAATGAATTTTCTAGGCGGGACTGGCTAAAAGGTGGCTCCACTCTCGCACTCGCAGCATTACTCGGTAACAGTCGTGCAAATGCACAAAACATGGCCGTCCCCGGCTTTGTCCCGACACCTGACAATCCACTAAGGCTAGGCACTAATGAAAACCCTTATGGTGTTTCAAGGGCAGCACGGAACGCCATCATTGAGATGTTTGATACTGCGCATCATTATGGGCGTGGTCGTCGTATGGAACTCACACAAGTCCTGGCTGATATGGAAGGTGTAGCACCAGAAAACATCACTTTCTCTGCAGGGTCCGGTGAAATCCTCAAAACTTTGGGACTAATGACAGCATTTGAAAAAGGGCGTGTTCTTACCGCAGAACCAACCTACCATGACCTAACACGTTCTGCTGAACGGTTCGGTGTACCCGTTACCAGAGTCCCTGTTGATGAAACAATGACAATTGACCTTGATGCATTAAGGGCAGCCTATACGGATGATGTAAGCATTATATATCTGGTGAACCCGAACAACCCGCTTCCCACAATCATGCATAAAGACAAGCTTCGTGAATTCTGTCTTGAAATGTCACAAAAGTGTCTGGTATTTATTGATGAAGCATATCATGAATATGTACAGAATCCTGACTATGAGACCATGGTCCCCCTCGCTGCAACAAATGAAAATATAATGGTTGCAAGAACAGCTTCAAAAATACACGGCTTTGCCGGTGTACGGCTTGGTATTGCATATGCATCGGAAACCTTAATCCGAAAATTACGCGACTTTATGACCGGTTCAACGAACCAGCTTGCAATTGCTGGTGCCGCAGCCAGTTATCAGGATACCGAAACACAGGACTTCTGCCGCCGAAAAAATCAGGAGGCACTGGCAATTACATATGCGCTTTTTGACAAACACAACGTAAATTATATCAAGTCCAACGCCAACTTTGTTTTCTTTGAAACCGGCATTGAAGCCACCGAAGTACGCGATATGTTCAGAAATAAAGGCATACTAGTCGGCCGTCCCTTCCCGCCATTTACAACATGGTGCCGTGTCAGCATGGGCAAGCCGGAAGACATGGAATATTTTGCTAAGATTTATGAAGAATTATTCGCTTGATCCTGATCATAACTTAATCAACAAGGCGTCAGTTCCGATTTGGATCTGGCGCCTTTTTTATTTTAAGTGACATAATAAATTAATTTGCTATCCTAATTTGGGAGAAACTTGAAGGGAGAGAATATGACCAATTTAACACGACGCGAATGGCTGATCGGGGGCACTGCTCTCATCGGTAGCGCAGCACTTGCAGCAAACGCACATGCACAAAGTATTACAATCGAAGGATATGTACCTACGCCGGAAAATCCTATCCGCATGAGTTCCAATGAAAACCCGTATGGCGTGAATAAAAAAGCCAGTAACGCCATGCATAATGCCCATAAATATGGCCACCTGTATGGTGGTGGTGGCGGACAAGGCCCACTTACAGAACTCATAGCAGACATGGAAGGTGTCCCAACCGAAAATGTTATGGTGTCTGGCGGATCAGGAGAAATCCTAAAAACTCTGGCTTTACTGGTAGCAATGGAAGGCGGAAAGATACTAGCCCCCCAACCGACCTATGATGATACGTTTATGGACTATAGTGACCGGCGCGGTATAGAAAAAATCTGGGTTCCGGTAGCAGATGACTTATCCATCGATCTGGACGCTATGTACGATGCCTATACAGATGACGTAAGGATTATTTATCTATGTAATCCCAACAACCCCATTCCCACCGTCATGCACGGTGAAAAACTGAAAGCCTTTGTCCAGGAAATGTCGCAAAAATGCTATGTATTTGTGGATGAAGCCTATTATGAATATGTTGTAGATCCAAATTATCAGACCATGATCCCATTAGTGCCCAGCCATCCTAATTTGATCGTTACAAGAACTGCATCAAAAATCCATGCGTTCGCAGGGATCAGAATTGGGTTTGGGTTTGGATCACCCGAAATGCTTGCTAAAATTAAAAGCCTTATGACCGGCTCAATCAATGGTCCCGCAATGTGGGGGGCGATTGAAAGCTACAAGGACAAAGAATATCAGAATTTTGTCCTTCGCAAAAACGCCGAATCACTTCAAGTTTTATATGATTTTTTCGATAAGCACGGTATGCGGCATATAAAATCAAACGCAAATTTTACATTCTTCCACACTGGAATGGATGTTGTCGAAGTTTATAACCGTGTCCGCAAACACGGCATAGCAATCGGCAGACCGTTTCCACCATTTCTTGACTGGATGCGCATAAGTACTGCACGTCCCGAAGACATGGTTTTCTTCACAGAAGTTTATGAAAAAGAATTTTTAAGCTAAATAAAAAAGGGCGTCTTAAAAAAAGACGCCCTTGCAATAATCATATCACTAAATTATGCGTTTTCACTAATCCAGCTTTCAAAATCGCCACGTGTGGTATTACCAACTTTCATTGCAGCGACTTCGCCATTTTTAAACATTAGCATTGTTGGAATACTTCTGATCCCAAACCGCGTTGGTGATTCAGGATTCTCATCAATATTTACTTTCGCAAAAGTTACACCTTCCACATTATTGGATACAGCTTCAAATACGGGGCCAAACTGTTTACAGGGGCCGCACCATTCGGCCCAGAAATCCACAACAACTGGCTTGTCGGACTTTAATACTTCGCTTTCAAATTTGTCATCAGTCACTGCAATAATGCTCATAGGGCGTTCCTTTAAAAAAAATTATAATATATTTACAGAATTTAGAAAGCTAGTGGGTCACCGTCAAGAGGCAGATACATTAAAATTCTATTTTATCCAGTAAATAGTCCGGTATTTCCATCAATAAACAATTATCCGTCCATAACAGCATCGACCTTATGGCATGCTCTGGATAAATATCGCTCAATATTTTCCTGTAAGCTGCCATCTGCCGTAAATAAAGCTTTGGCGTGTTATCCGGGTTTTCAGGCGGCGGGCGATTGGTTTTATAATCAACGATTAATATTTGCCTACCCTCTATAACCAACCTGTCCACAAATCCACTAAGCGTATAATTACCAACCTGCCCGACAATTGGCACCTCCGCGCGACTTTCTTTTGAAAACAAAGCTGCAAATCTTTCATCTTCAAGCACAGAAATAACTTCATTTGTTATCTGCCCCACCTCTTTTTCTGAAAGACCATGTGCGCTTTGTGATAAATATTGCTCGGCCGCTTTCCATCTTGCTTCTGTGTTAATATCTGGCAATATTTCAAGTAACTTATGGATAAGGCGACCGCGATGATATTTCTTGTTTTCACGTTCGATTGATTGCTTATAGTAAAGCGGACTTGTCACAGTTTCTTTCTCATCAGGTCGTGATGGTGTTAGCGGTTTTGTCGGCGTCGGTTCCGCAGGCGGCAGTGATAGGGCCCATGCAGGTAATTTGTTAATTTCACTAGTTTTTTTCGCAGGCTTTGCTTTAGATGAAATCTCATTTGGATAAGTATGTTCACTGCGAAGGACAATCCCATTTTGTGTTTCAATTTCCTGAGTGTTAGGAAGCTCAAGAATTGCGTTTCGAACCAAATTATACCAGCTATCGGTAGGAAGTTTATTTTGTCCTTCAAATCCGGTTATGTATAGACGGTCTTCAGCACGTGTCATTGCCACATAAAGCAGTCTTTTATATTCGTCTTGCAGTTCCTGTTCACGACTTTCAAACGCATCTTTGGCAATCCCAACAAGCTCTTGTTTACTTTGTTTAAGGATTAGAGTTTTTTCATTCTTCCCCTTATCTTCGTACCAAAGTAAAGCCTCTTCCTTCATAGTTGGTGTATTACAAGTATCTGGCAGAAATACGATTGGCGCCTGTAATCCTTTTGCTGCATGCACAGTCATGATCCGGACCATACCTTCGCTTTGTTCCATTTCCCTTTTAATCTGAATTTCCCCTTTTTCGATCCATCTTAAAAAACCCTGCATCGATGAAATATTATTTTTTTCATATTTCATGGCCTGGTTAAGAAATTCATCAACAGGGTCGTTAATCTGTTCTCCAAGGCGGGCGATTAATTTCTCTCGCCCTCTCATCGGTCCAAGAAGATAAGAAAAAAATTCAAAAGGTGGATGAAAATCTGAATAATTACTGAGCTTGGTAAGGTATTCCGCGGCAGCTTCAAAAGATGGTCGTTCCGATTTACGTTTTAAAAGCACACTCCAAAGCGATTTACCCTTTTCCCTGCCATATGCAAGATCAAATAAATCTTCTTCACTTAAACCAATGAAAGGACTTTTAAGAACGACCGCAAGGGTAAGGTCATCACTCGGAAGCAGTGTGAAATTTGCGATAGCCATCATATCCATTATCGAAAGCTCATCCGTAAGGTCCATACGGTCGAGGCCGGCTACTTTTATATTTCTTTTTTTAAGCTCACTCATCATATAATGAACGAAACCCGAACGTCGGCGAACCAGAATAAGGATATCACCAGCGTTCACTGGCCGTCCTTTAGAGGCCAGAATTTCACCCTTTTCGATCCATTCTTCTATTTGGGTTGCGATATTTTCAGCAACAATTCTCTCAGGGTTCTGGCTGGGCTTTTGGATGATAGGTGGTAACCAGCCATCTTCATTTTCTTGTTTTTCCTTTTTAACTGTCGGCCACACTTCCACCAGTCCGGACTGGTGTCGCCTATGTGTAGTATGACGTATTTCATCAATACTCAATGAAATGCTTTGGCGATGCTCTTCACGATTGAATACCTGATCAACCATTTCAAGAACAGTCGTCGTAGAACGAAAGGACAGGTTCATTGGAACTTCATCGAACTCAAGCTTTGCACCTGCAGCCGCGCGAATAAAATATCTTTTATTCTCGTCAAATTTTTTGGGCTCGGCTTTTTGAAAAGAATAAATTGATTGTTTAATATCGCCAACAGCAAATATTGTCCGCGGTTTTTCAAATAAAGTTTGCTCGTCCCGCACGCCGACCCCAACAAAAAATTCATCGGATAATTTCCGAATAATATCCCACTGTATTGGATTTGTATCCTGTGCTTCGTCAATTAGGATATGGTCAATCCCGCCATCTAATTTAAAAAGTATCCAACTGGCACTTACATCATGTAAAAGGTTACGTACCCGGGCAATCAGGTCATCAAAATCCATCACGTTGCGATTTTGTTTTCGTTTATTATAAGCTTTGATCAGTTCAAAACCGATACGCAGAACATTCTGAGTATTTTCAAATATCGTCAGTGCCTTAATTTTGTCAGCACATTGTTTAATTCTCTCTGCTTCAAGGTCTAATAAATTGCTTGCTTCAGGGTTATCGTCACGCACTGGTTTTGTCATTAGTGTTTTACGAATATTACCCTCTGCTGTTAAGAACGCTGACATATACACTGCAAAGCCGGCTATTCTCGTATCATCATTATTCACCCATTCAAATATCATTTTGCCACGATCCATATCTGTCACTTTTGGGTCTTTTGGATTACTTACCTGCAAAGTTTCCGCAACCTTCAACAATGACTTAGCATCAAAACTGCTATTATGGCTTGCCTTCTCTATAACGCCTTCAATCGTATCGTCTTCATTTAATTCCAACATTTCTCTTAATGCTGAAATCACATCTTCAAAACTGTTTGAGTTGCGCTTCAGCAGTAATGCGAGCTCTTCTTTTTCATAAGCCAGCTTTTTCATTAATTTGGAAAAAGTTTCTTCCGCAAGTATCGAAGAAATATGCTCTAGCGCATTTTTTAAATCGTCCTTTTTCCCTTGGGAAATATCCAGAAGTATTTCATCCTGCGACAGGCTTATTTGTTCATGAATGGTAATGTCATCAAGTAGATCAAAATTTGGCGCTATATTGGCTTCGATAGGGAAACGCCCAAGCAGTGATTGGCAAAATGAATGGATCGTT
The DNA here is from genome assembly GCA_030432815.1 of Alphaproteobacteria bacterium. GTDB lineage: Bacteria > Pseudomonadota > Alphaproteobacteria > Sphingomonadales > Emcibacteraceae > Pseudemcibacter. The sequence goes on from JAUILB010000051.1 coordinate 9,579, forward strand.
TGAATTTTCAAACCGCCCGGCACATCAAGAACCTGAGCAAACAACTTTCTTGCGAGCGAAATTTGATCTTTATCCGGTGCCGTGCCCAAAATACTCTCAAGCTCACTAAAAAGGTCTTTATCTTCCATTCTGACCCAGCCGGAAAGGCGATTATTTACCCTAATCGCCATTTCCGCGGCAGCTGTTTTAGTATAAGTCAGACACAAAATTTTATCAGGACGGCTTCCATCAAGCATAAGCCTTAAAACCCGGTTAGACAGAACAAATGTTTTTCCGGTACCTGCTGAAGCGCCAACCCAAACAGACGTTTTAGGATCAGATGCCCGAAGCTGCTCTACAGTCTGTTCAAACATCACTGTCCCCCCATTCTTTACTGCGGGCTAGGTGATCATATTCTCCGTAACCTTCTTCTATAGGGTTGGGATTGCTTAAGTACGGCGTTTCCTGAATATCAAAAGTCGTAACTAATTTTATAAGGCCTTGATATGATTTTGTTATTTCCTGCGAAATATCAACTTTTTGTTCAGCATTGAAATAAGTGATTTTCCCAGGCTCTTTCCCCCCTGACAGCTTCCAGTAGGAAAGTTCGCTAACTTTTGAAGCGGGCAGCAATTCAAAGCCACCATGCTCAGCGATCGCGCCTTCAAGTGGTAATTGGGGAGAATAACCCGCCTTAATAGAATTAAGCGTGGGGGCTGTCCCTGTTTTATAGTCGATGATACTGAGTGATCCATCCGGGAATTTGTCTATCCTGTCGGCTCTTGCACTTAGCGTAAAAGCCCCTCCTGGCAGGTTAAGTTCAATTGCGCCCTGACTTTCTGTTGCCTCAGTGCGTAAAGTTTGACGACGGTTACGTTCTGTTTCTATAAACCATTTGGCGATTTGCTTAAACCGCGGCCACCAGAACGCCCGCACCGTTGGTTTATCAATCCTGCTTTCAAAATATTTTCGCCCAATTTCTATCAGTATTTCTTCTGCATCCTCCGGTAGCACTGTTTTATAAGCGGTCATGAATTCTTCAAGTATATCGTGTATTATTATCCCTTTATCCATAGCATCCGGGTCTTGATCCAATTCATCAAGTTTTTCCAAGTTAAGTATTTTCTTTGCATAAAGGGCATATGGATCACGCATCCATTCCTGAATTCTGGTAACTGACAATGATCTTGGTCTTGCCTCAACCGGCGGCGTAGGTTTCGGTGCTTTAATTGGCCTGGTGCCTTTTTCCGGTTGATCCATTTTTTTATATAAGGACAGCCATTTTGCACTTTCATTTGTATGATCCACCTCACCGACGATTGCATGTAACCGATTTAGCCAACGTGATTTAACGGTTGGCGTCCCGTCCTGTTTTTCGGACCTTGTGATCACTACATTTTTTGCGGACGCTGTTTGTACAAAATCATGAGCACTAAGGCCGATTTTCTGCTCAAGTCCCGGCAGTCCGAAATCTTTACGCATGGGACGGCTCATCCATGGATCATTTCCGGCTTCTGGTGGCCAGATACCTTCGTTTAATCCGGAAAGGATCATTAGGTCCGCATGTTGAAGTCGCGCTTCCAGCGGCCCCCATATATTAAGCCTTGGATGCTGTCCGTATTTTGAACGCACGGTTACAGATTTCATAAATTGATCAAATAAGGCCGAATACTGATCTGCAGTGAAATTGCGCATATACGGTGCTGCGTCCAGCATGTCTTGTATTAAAGTTGATGCCGCTTCACCGTCGTCCCCTTGCCACAATCTTTCATGGCCCGGCATATCGGCAGTTGCAGCCAGTTTTTCTGCCATTTCAATGTGGGCGGTTAGTACCTCCTCAAAACTTGCATTTGCAGAACGCATTAATTCATCAAATGGTGTGATAATATTCTGAATTTTTTGCCACCAATGATAAAGCTTATCGTCCGCGTCACTTTCATGACGAAATAACTTATCAAGCCCTTCCAAGCCAGGTTGTGGCCTCGGCCCCCGCAAATAATTACGTTCAAAACGTCTGACATTTGCTCTGAAGTCAGCAACATTGACACCACCAGCCATTAAAGGATGTTTCAAGGCACTCATTATCGTTAGCGGCTTATATTTTTCCGAAACCATTTCTGCTGTAAGGCGAAGGTATATGCCAACCGCTTTATTAAAAAGCGGTGTACCAGCACTGTCATCAATCTCGATACCCCACCGGCCAAGTTCACATGCCACCTGTCGGGCCAACATTCTATCTGGTGTCACAAGCGCAGCCGTCTTTTCTGGACTTTCCAGCTGTTCCCTCATCATCAAAGCGATAATACCTGCTTCTTCAGGGATACCCGGTGTTATGATTTGCCGAATTCCCTGAAGATCATTTAATTCTAAAGCCTGCCATAAATGGGTGGTTTCAGCCGGGCGCATAACTTCCCGAAATAACAACGTACGATCATGTATTTGCGTGATCGGCGAACCATCCCAGTTTTCAACTTCACTGCGATCTGCACCGATAGTTTCAAGCAACTGTTTCATCGTCGCTTGCGGATGGGTATCTTCTATCGCTTCCCAACTTTCATCGTCAAGATTTTGATCAAGTCCTGGAAGTATCACCATCCCCATAGGCAGTCTTGCAATAACTTTCAGAAGTTCTGAGGTGACTTTGATTGAACCTGTTGATCCTGCTGCAATTATCGGATGTTCCGGTGGCTTTTCCAGCCACTGCTGTCTTAGTCCGTACATTAGTTTATTTCTTCTGACAGCACCATCCGTAAATCCAATGGATGATAATGTTTTGGGCCATTTTTTTGTTATAATTTCAAGAAATTCTATAGTCTCCTGCCAGTGCAATGCATATTCATCAGGAACAATATTTTTCAGTTTTTGAAATTCAATTTCTTCTGTTTGTACTTGGTCGAGTAGACTTCCTAACGCTTCTGCAAGCAACGCACAGGTAGCAAGATCCGGCACCTCTTTTTTTTTAATGGCGTACCAATCCTGTATAATCTTCATGAGGATAATTTGCCGGTTCAATGTAGGAATTGCCGGTTTTAATTCAAGATCTTCATAAAATCCACCGCTGCCAATAACAAGACCATCTTCATCCACATCCCCAATTGGCTGCATATTAGGCAAAATAGCCGCTTTGCCATCCATCAGTCTTAAAAATGCTTCACCTAGTGAACGAACGGCACGTCTGTTTGGCAGCAGAATGAGAACTTTGCTCAAACTTATTGGATCACT
>JAUILB010000394.1 GCA_030432815.1 Alphaproteobacteria bacterium
GTAAACATGGTCGCGGCCAAAAGCTGCACCACGCCTTTAATATGTTTTAAAATCCCTTCAAGCATGGATTTAACGTAACCAACTTTAGTGAGCAATCCGCCAAGTGCCATTGAAAATAACGCAATCGCAAGCACACCCATCATATTAAGAATGCCCCCACGGTTAAGTAGTCTGTCCAAATCCACATTTCCGGTGTCAGCACTATAGCCATTTTGTAAACTGCCAAGGATAGAAATTATGTCGTGTTGCTGCTGTATCAGGGCAATGATAATTGCGACAATTGATGCAGAAATCATCGCCGGCTCCGCCGGGACACGACGAAAACTAAGCCCAAAAAGCACTACAAGTGGCAGAAATCCCCACAAGCTAACCACAAAGCTTGCATCAATTGCCGCCTTGAAGGTTACAATCCCTTCTGTATCCAGCATCTGATCCGCATACCCCATGCCGATAAAACCGAAAATAAAAAGACAAATCACAAAAGTCGGAACCGTTGTATAAAGCATTGATTTTATATGAGTATATAAATCTGTTCCTGTCGAAATTGCCGCCATGTTGGTGGTATCACTAACCGGTGACATTTTGTCTCCAAAACTTGCTCCGGCAATGATCATGCCCGCTACGATGGGAAGCGGTATACCCATGGCCCCGCCAATTCCAATAAGAATTATCCCGATGGTTCCTACGGTACCCACCATGGTCCCGACACAAACCGACATAAAAGCGCATAATATAAGCCCTATGGGAAGAAAAATGGCCGGATGAACAAGATCAAGTCCGTAATAAACAATCGCCGTTATTGTCCCGCTTTCAAGAACGCTTGCGATCACAATACCGATCAATATAAATATATAGACCGCACCAAGCGCATCGGCTATGCCCTTTGACATTATATCTTTAAGGTCAACAAAACTATATCCAAGAAAAAGTGAATTCAGGCTCACCCAGATAATGCTGAGTACCAAAAGCACCTGAATACTGATCCTGTAAACAACAACACCTACGACAATCATTGCAAGCATGCCGACAAAACATATTAGCGCATGCCAGAAACCGGGTATTTTATGTGTAGTCAATGATTTTCCCTATATTTTTATTTGAAGACTACAAGGGAAATGTTCATTGATCAATTACAAATAACTAAGCCACCAGTCCTTACGCCGTGCCTTCAATCCCGCCATCCATTTACACGGCCAGTAAAGTATGAAACACACCATGATTCAGACACCATAAGAGGCAGGCAGGCAGACACCATATCCCTCAGGATAAAACGGGAAGAAATGAAACATCCCCAACCCAAATGATGCTGGCACATATAATGTTACCCAGAACGGGTCATTACTGGCAAATAAATCCCTTATATAATCGATTATAATCGATGGCCATAATCAGGATTACGACCCCACGCAGGAAATCTATACTGCTTAATCTATAGGCTCTGACATTATTGTCAGACTGGATTGCAATGTCCATTTTATCCTCCCGTCATTGTCATTCACATAGAAGACGAACGGGAGGTTATATAATCGACAGAAAGTTATAAAAAAAATTCTTTTTGCGCTTACCAGCCTTCGAGCACATATTTACCGATGGCGCGCCCCTCTTCGATTGTCGCATGGACGGCACGAATATTTTCCGCATTTATCGGACCGGAAACATTACCTACTGTTGTAACCAGTTCACCGCTATCAATCATTGCCGCTGTTTCAGAAAGAAGTGCATTAATTTCATCCATATCATCCGTTTGGAACATGGAACGGGTAAACATAAATTCAAAGGCAAATGTTGCACTTTTTGGCTTTAGCAAATCAAGATTTCCATCTTCAAAAAAATCAACAATGGTACAGATCTTCCCTTGCGGTTTAATGATATCTGTAATGGTTTTCCAATATCCGGCTATATTCGTAAGGCACAAAACATAATCCACCATTGGATGACCAAGAGCATCAAGCTGTTCTGGAATATCATCATAGTGATTGATTACTTGATCTGCCCCACGTGCTTTACACCAGTCTTCACTTTCCTTTCTTGATGCTGTGGCAATTATATTAAGGTTTGCCATTTTGCTTGCAAGCTGGATCGCGATTGACCCAACCCCACCAGCGCCACCAATCATCAGGATTGTTTTACCGGCATCGCGCCCACCTTTTGAAATACCAAGTCGTTCAAACAATGCTTCCCACGCGGTAATAGTGGTAAGTGGCAGTGCAGCACTTTCTGCAAAACCAAGACTCGAAGGTTTTTTGGCAGCAATGCGTTCATCCACAAGCTGATATTCGCTGTTGGAACCGGGTTTTGTGATACATCCGGCGTAATATACTTCGTCCCCGACCTCA
>JAUILB010000395.1 GCA_030432815.1 Alphaproteobacteria bacterium
CAGAAGAAATGGCCGCAGGGGATGTTATTTTTGCAGCAACCGGTGTAACTGATGGTACATTATTGCGTGGTGTTCATAGCACGCCGGACGGTAAAGGATACACAACGGATACTGTAGTAATGCGGTCTGCGTCGAAAACGGTACGTAATATCAAGACAGTTCATAACCGCGCAATAAAACTATCATAATCAATGTTATCTGAAAACACGTCCACAGAAGAACTTGAACCTATTCTGGCTGTGGATAAATCTGTAACGGGCCGCACTTGGGTGGAACGGCCAGTAGAACACAGAATTGTGCAGGCAATTGCCCAAAATAACAACCTGCCGGAAATTGTTGCCCGTGTTGTTGCAGGGCGTGGTATTTCGATTGAAGATGCTCCTGTTTTTTTAAATCCGACGTTAAAAGAAACTCTGCCGGACCCTTCCATTTTTAAGGATATGGATAAAGCCTGCTCACGTATTGCGGAGGCTATAATAGAGGGTGAAAAAGTTGCCATTTTCGGTGATTATGATGTGGACGGTGCCACATCAGCAGCTATATTCAAGAAATTCTTTAAAGCATTGGGGCAGGAACTCACCGCTTATATTCCAGACCGCATGAATGAAGGGTACGGCCCGAACAAAAAAGCCCTGCTTGAATTAAAAGCAGCCGGTCATAAACTTGTGATCACGGTTGATTGCGGTATTGTGTCGTTTGACCCGTTAAGTGCCGCAAAGGATGCTGGTCTGGATATTATTGTACTTGATCATCATCAGGCGGAAGCAAGACTGCCTGATGCTGTGGCGGTGGTTAATCCCAATCGACTGGATCAGGAAGCGGGTTTTGGTCAGCTTGCGGCGATTGGGGTAAGCTTCATTACCATTGTTGGTATTAATCGCGAACTTCGAAATCATGGCTGGTATACTGAAGAAGGAATTGATGAGCCCAATATCATTGAATGGCTGGATCTTGTTGCACTTGGCACCATTTGTGATGTTGTGCCCCTTGTTGGTGTTAATCGTGCACTGGTATCGCAAGGTTTGAGGATTATGGCCAGGCGTAGTAACGTGGGACTTAAAGCACTTAGCGATATTTCGGGAATAATTGAAGTCCCGGGAACCTATCATGCCGGATTTCTTTTGGGGCCAAGGGTCAATGCTGGCGGGCGCGTTGGCCGTTCCGATGCCGGGACGATACTGCTAAGCACGGATGATGAGGAAGAGGCAATAAGAATTGCATCCGAGCTTAACACCTATAATGCTGAACGTCAGGCGATCGAAGCAATGGTTCTTGAGGATGCGATGAATATGGTACAAAGTGAGATTGGTGTAGGTGGTTTTGTACCACCTGTTATAATTGCAGCAAATGCTGGTTGGCACCCAGGTGTTATTGGTATTGTTGCTGGACGCCTCAAGGAACATTTTAACAGACCCACTTTGGTTATTGCTATTGATGATAAGGGTGAAGCAAAAGGTTCTGCCCGCTCTGTTATCGGAGTAGATATTGGTGCTGCAGTAACCGCAGCGCGACAGGCGGAAATACTGACCGCCGGGGGCGGGCATGCGATGGCGGCAGGTTTTAGTTTAAAAGCGGAAAATATTGACGCACTGGGAGTTTTTCTGAATAAAAGGCTCAAGTCTACCGTAGAAAAGGCCATGAAGTCGCTTTCTCTTAAACTTGATGGGGTCCTAAGTCTATCGGCGGTTAGTCCCTCACTTGTCCATCAGCTTGATGAAATCGGACCTTATGGCCAGGGAAATGCGCAGCCCCGTTTTGCATTCGCTGACTGTTATATTTCATATGTTGATATTGTAGGAAAAGATCATGTGAAGGTAAGCTTGAAAGGTCCCGACGGATGTAATGTTAAAGCGATGGCATTTCGGTCTTCGGATAAACCGCTTGGCAGGTTACTTCTAGAATCTCGCGGGCAAATAATCAAAATAGCGGGAACCATTCGCAACAACCATTGGAATGGGCAGACAAGTGCGGAAATTTTTATCGAAGATGCTGCAAAATAAGGGAAATTTCGGCACTTTAATAAAAAACCATTGTTTACGATAAAAAACTATTGACCCATGAGCTTTGAAGGGTTAGAAACCACCCACACCGATTTTGACGGCCCCTTCGTCTAGCGGTTAGGACGCGGCCCTTTCACGGCTGAAACACGGGTTCGAGTCCCGTAGGGGTCACCACTATTTTTAGATTATCATTTATTTTCAATAAGATAGCATTTCTTATTTCTCTTTGTTGCCTTTGGTCGTACAAAAAGGTCGTACAAAATTGGCACGAGAACGGTATCTGATACAAAATGAGTTTGGCGTTTATAGTTTCCGATACACATTACCAA
>JAUILB010000396.1 GCA_030432815.1 Alphaproteobacteria bacterium
TTTATCTACATCATCAGCAACTAGATATAGACAATAAATATTGGGAAACAAATAATGAGACGATTTCTACTAGCCAAAAATTGAAATGTACGCTTATAGAATCAGGTCAAGAATTTTTTTTTCATGTTGACTTTGAAAATTTTACGAGCGCAGAACTTAAATTACTAGAAACCAGTTTATCACCACATCCTGATTTTAGACATCGGCTTGGTTTAGGAAAACCTCTAGGCCTTGGCAGCATTAATTTGAAAATTGAAAAAATCAAATTTAATCGACCTACTGAGCGTTACAGTCTTTCTTCCTTGAATACGTGCCAAGATCATTTCAATACCAAAGAGACAGCATATGACAATACAGACACGAGCCTGATTGATGCTGAAACACTATCTTTATTGATTACAATAGGGAAACGTTCTGCAATTGGAGAAACTAATCTTAAACCGGGAACTCCTGTACGCTACCCCTTTACTGATAATCCCGACGAAGAAAGGAACTTATTCGAATGGTATAAAAATAATGAAGAACTTGGGCCAAAAGGCGAAGGCCAAGTTCTAGGCGTCGTAATACCAGAAAAAACTCTTCCTACCCTGTTTACAAATAACCAAGTACCACAAGAACATCGAGCTATATATAAAGCTCCAGAAAATGATGTAACACCTAATTATATTAAATATCCAAGAGAAGATACTACCGAAGAGGTCCAGTGCATACAAAATATGATAGCTAAGATTTGCGAAAAACCTTTTGATTCTGAAACCTTATCCCAAGGTGAGATTATTCAAAAACTGCATAGCAAAGCGTTAGCTGAAGAATGGTTTTTACTTCCTGACAATACTTCTCAACAAAATAAATTAAAATGTAACGTAAAACAATACATATTAGATAGTGTAAAGCAGCACGATTGTGACTATCATTTTTACACTAGCAAAGGAGGAATAAGGGCACGGGAAATCTATGAAAGTTGGCCATTTTCTGAATAAAAGGGTAAAACTACGCAATCAGAATTTATTTTTCATTTTCTATTGATTCACTATTTTCCTATCCAGAGTGTCCCTCTGCATGAAAAAGTCCGCAATTGCATCAGGAAACTATAATTTTTTTTTGGGTGGCCATGACCTTGAAATGGTGACAATCCGCCAATTGGTCGAAGAATATTCGACAGCGACCATTTATGACAAACAATTGCATTGGGGAGCAAAGACATCTGACTATGAGCAGGAAATTAACGCAGCATTGAACACCGGGGCAGTGCCGGTACTTATTGAACTTAAGCTGGATTTAGACTTGCCGCGTGACAAGATTCGCATCATCGATCATCATGGCCCGTTGGCGGGGCATGACAGGCCGACCAGTCTGGAACAGGTTTTTGCTTTGCTCGAATTGCCAGATCATTTATGGACGCGGCATCTGGCGTTGGTTGCTGCTAATGATCGCGGCTATATTCCAGCGATGCAACAACTGAATGCCACAACGGAAGAAATCCGGTCTATTCGCTTTCAGGACCGCCAAGCGCAAGGCATTACGGCTGACGAAGAACAAACGGCAATTGAAGCATTAAACAAATTGGAATATTTGCTTGATGGCCGGCTTGTCATCGCGCACCTTCCGCACAACAAAACCGCCGCACTCGTTGACCGTTTGCAACCTGAAGCAGGTGACCTAAGCATTCCGAATATTTTGATCATCTCGCCGGATGAAATAAATTTCTTCGGGGATGGTAAAGTTGTGCATGCGCTTGCCGAACAATACCCACAGGGCTGGTATGGCGGCGATTTGCCGGTTAAGGGTTTTTGGGGGAAAACGAACAAGGGGGAGCCGGATATGTCACTGGTTCATTTTCTGAAAACAATTACGTAAACAGTTCAATCGCATTAGGAATGCTAAGTAGCGCGATAACAGTACCAACAATAGTCAACCAGAAAATTTTATTATTCAGTATTGACTCCTCCTCAAACTGAAAATATTCGTGTGAACTTTTGATTTCTTCCTCGACTTCCTTGAACAATTCCTCCACGTCCATGCGTTTGCGTATCAGTTCATACATTTCAATCGCCTGCTGTTGATTGGAAATCAGTGGAAATTGATACAAGTTGGTAAAAACGGAGAACTCCCTGCGTAAGGTTTTAAATTCCTTTCTATGTATTCGGAAAGAATCGGTATTATTTCTCATATCAGTCGACAATCGCGTCAATTTATTACTAAAGCGGAATATAGTTACGAGCAAATAAAGCAGCAATAATGTCATATCTAAATATTGATCGTGAAAATGACGACTAATTGGCGGCTCATTACACGGCCCGGTCAACATGACTCCCGCATG
>JAUILB010000052.1 GCA_030432815.1 Alphaproteobacteria bacterium
ATCGGCCGGTGGTACACGAACATCAACAAGCCGGGCACCGGATTTTTCCGCCGCCGCAACAAGACGCGGAATATCATTAAGCTTTTTATGAACACCACCCACAACATCAATGCCGGCAAGCAGCGCCCGTTCCAGGGTATCCATCCATTCTTCGGGAAGACCACCTCCCACAGAGGCGGTACCGATAATAAGAGATTTTACGCCGGCTTCCGCTGCCTGCTCAATGGTCATATTCGGCAATCCCAAATCAAGACCATTTTCGATCAGGCTCATTTGTCCCTTGCACAGTTCCGGGCGCCAGTCAACGACCCCGGAACCCGTTTTTGCATATGTTCGTCGGGTTTCAGAGCCAAGAAAAATCAGATAGGGAGGCTTTATTTCAATCGTAATCATTTTTTGCTATCCTTACGCACTAACACTGTCCGGTTTTTTTATTATTTTCCATACACCTACGGTAAGCATTGGTACAACAAGAACCATAATAAATGCAACGGTGATATAGCCATATCCATTTGCAATCAGGCTGATAATACCGAATGTTTCTGCCGCAATCACAGCCATTAAAAGAAACCCGATGGCAATAACCGGGCGGGCGATCTGTGGCAGATGTCTTCCCTGTTCGGCAAATGTGCCTTCAAGGCGTTCATTGACCGCGTGGATCATGGCCGTTCCCGTTTCCACAAATGTGCCAAAAATAATGATTTGAAATATAACATTCAGCCAATTTACCTGCATTGCCGCCATTAAAAATGTCGCCGGGACGGGCTCCCCGCCAATTTGCGGATATTGCCCCATCATCGCGGTAAAAAACAGCATCGCGGGAACCACCGTTATCGCACCGCAAATAAGGCCAGCAGTCATTGTTTGTTTTCTGTTTTCATGTGCCATCACCGCATAAAGGATTAACGGCAAGGACGCTAAGTTATAGCCTGTATAAAGTACACCGTTTTTGAGCCAGCCTTCCCCGATATCCGCGGTGCTGTATGTTTCTGTAATCACACTGCCAAATTTGCTGAATGCCAGAATGAATAACAGGATATAAACGCCGTAGAGAAGGATTGACCAACCGGCCAATACTTTTTTTATCACTTCTGTCCCTTTAAAGGTCAGGATCCCCACCAGGGTCAAAAGCGCAAGTGTCCCCACAAGCGACGGCACACCAAAATTTTGTGACGCGATTTCACCGGACGCCGACCCGATGATGGAAAGCACCAGTAGCAATTGAAAAAAATAGAAAAATTCAAATAATACCCAGCCACGGCCAAGGATGGTTTTACAAAAATGCCTATAATCAAACGCTTTGAATTTTCGTGCAAGTTCAAAACCAACGGCACAAACCAATCCAAATACAACCCCGGCAACCAACAATCCAAGTAGCCCGCCAATAGGTCCCGCAGCAAAGAAAAACTCAACCAATTCACGTCCCGTCGCATAACCGCCACCAATCACAACAGACTGGAACATAAACCCCGGCAACAAATATAATTTAAAAAATTTCATCCTGATCCCTCTCCCATGAGAAGGATCAAATCATACAAACCGTATATAATCAAGAACTCATCAGATATTGATCCGCCAGCACTTCACGCACGGCACGGTGGGCCTGATCAATTGCCGCGTCGGTAAATGGGCTTGCGTCCGAATCCGAATTCGCGACCGATAACCGTCCAAGCTGCTGCCGGGCCACCACACAGGGGCGGTCATCCGTGGCATACATGGACCAGTGATATGGTTCAGTAATCGTATCGTAAGCATAGGCATTGCCATGCGGCCAGCGGTTCACGGTGATGGCTACAATATCCCGCGCCGCATCAAACCCACCGGGGCCAAGCATACGCTGTAACTGTTCACGGATATTGCGTTCAAATGTTTCAAACGACGTATTCAGCAGATCATACCTTCCCAGACGAAGCTGATCACGGCGCAGTTCGCCCGGTGCGTTGGGCGCACGGTGCATTTTAACAATCACCGGCTCGTCCATATTTCTTGGCGCCTTATAATCCCCCACATCCAGTGAATAATGAAGGCTTGATGTTGTGTGGTAAAGACCCGGTGATGTGATGGCGCTGATCCCCAGTTTTTCCCATGCTTTGCCGTCCCGTAAAAGCACATTGGTATAAACACGTGGCGCTTTAATACCATAAAGCATGGCTTCTTTCTGTTCATCAGAATAATCATCACAAATATAAGGGATGATATTATGCCAGCAGGCGAAAATCGCGTTCTTCGCCCTCACGGTTTTGGCAGAACCATTCTGCATATAAGTAACATCAACATCTTTTGCGGTTGCCGGATCGCCGTTATGGGCCACTTTAACTGCTGTGCTATTAAGGCGAAGGCGTGTTGCATTTCCTTCGACATCCAGTTTTCCATAATCCACCCTGGCAGTGAATATATCATCCAGCGTGCTTCCTGGTATGGCATCAGGGATAAGGTGCCTTACCGTCATTCTGGTGATGGTCGCGTTCCCATCCGGAAAATAAATGGATGGTTCCCGATATTCATGTTCGCGACCATGTTGCGAACCCGCAATATGGTGCATCGGGCTTATTTTTTCAGTAGGCTGAAGATTTAAATGTTCAAACCCCGGCATCCCGCCCATTTCCCAGCAGAAAAGCGCCGGCACCTGCTCTGCCCCCACATAAAAACGGAAATGTAATCCGGATGTAAACGAAGGAAGCACCCGTTCATCAATGCCGAGATGGTCTGTGACATATTCCGCGTAAGTAATGCTCGCCAATTTTCGTTTCTTTTCTTCATCGGAAAGCCCTACAAATGCTTCTGCGATTATGTCTTCACTGTATAATTTTTTAAATTCCGCTTTTAAATCATCCGGTAATGGGCTTTCATCAAAAAACTCATCCCAACCGCCTTCGGCGCGGCGTTCCCGTTTCACGAGTCCCTCACCACCAAATGTTTCTTCATCAAAGAACACTGATCCCGAAAGGCCAAATTCCGCCCTGTGAAGCGCCATCATCGGTTCTGTTTTTTCATGATACGCATCCGTATCAATACCAATTTCACGTAGGAAACCCATCGCAACCGGACTATAATTTGATGGCTGCTCAATATTAAGCGTGCCACCATTCACAATGATATTGCGCCCTTCAAAATTATATTCGTTGCGTTTGGCGTGTCCGCCAAAATCATCGTGATTATCAAGTATCAGTATTTTTTTATCCGGCCCGGCGCTCTGGCGATAAAACCATGCCGCAGAAAGCCCGCTAATGCCGCCGCCAATAACAACAAGGTCATATTCTTCGCCTGTGTTTAGCGCGGAATATGTTTCGCCATCGCGGACAAAATGCGCCGTTTCAAAGGATCCATCATGGCTGCCACGCATGCCCGCTTTGTCCGGTGGATAATATCCGGCATCCGATTGCATTGGTTTATCTGTATCAAGCGCCTGCATTGCCTTAACCAGTGACGGGCATAATATCGCCCCGGTAACAGCGATGCTTGCACCGCTAAGAAAATCACGACGCATGATTTTCCTGTCCATTCCCAATTCTTTATCGGTAAAACGTTCTTTCGTCATGTTTGCCCCTATTTCATTTCTGACAATAGTCTCTGAAATTTTATGTTACAACATCACTACATCACATTTTTTGCATATGCAATTACTCACTTGAAACAGTCTTATTTTGCTAAACATTTTCCTTTAAATACTGATCGGCCAGCACCTCGCGTACGGCACGGTGTGCCTCATCAATTGCCACATCGGTAAATGGGTTTGATCCTGCATCCGAATTTGCAATCGACATACGGCCCAGCTTTTTTGATGCCACAACACAGGGGCGGTCATCGGTGGCATAAAAACACCAATGCATGGGTTCAGTAAGGGTATTATAGATGTATGCATTACCATGAGGCCAGCGGTTCACTGTAATCCCCAGAATATCATCAGCCGCATTAAACCCTGCCGGGCCCAGCATGCGGTTAAGCTGATCACGGATATTACGTTCAAAAGTTGAAAATGGTGTCTGGAACAGCTCCGTCCGACCGGCAAGCAGCTGTGTGCGGCGGTCTTCACCCGGCTTGCAGGGGGCTTTGTGCATTTTAATAACAGCAGGTTCGGAAGGATCAATCGGTGCTTTATAGTCCCCGACACTCAGTGGCATATTAATGCTGGTGGTTGTGTGGTATTCGCCAGGTGACTGAATACTGTATGCACCAAGCTTTTTAAAGGCTTCCCCATTTCTGATAAGCACATTGGTATAAACCCGCGGTGCTTTAATACCGTATTTCATCGCGTCCCGCTGTTCTTTCGGGAATTCGCGGCAAATATAAGGGATAACCATATGCCAGCAGGCAAAAATAACATTTTTACCGCGTACTTTATTGGGCCCGTCACCACGCATATATGTAATTTCAACCTGTTCTGCTGTTTCAGGATCGCCAAGATGTCTTGCATTGACCACAGCACTATTCAGCCGGATACGCGTATTATTATCGGGCCGGTCGAGCTTCGCATAATCAACTTTGGCCGTGTAAATACTATCAGATCCTTCCCCCGGAACAGCTTCAGGGATTAAATGCCGCACAGTCATACGCGTAATCGTCGCATTCCCATCCGGAAAATAGACAGATGGTTCCCTATGTTCATGTTCACGCCCGTGATGGGAGCCCCCAATATGATGGATCGGGCTAATCATACCTGTTGGATGCAGTTTTAAATGTTCAAACCCCGGTGAGCCACCCTGCTGCCATAAATAAAGTGCAGGAACCTGTTCTGGTCCCATATAATAGCGAAAATGTGTGGTTGACTGGAAAAATGGAAGCACGGACGGATCAAGCCCCAGATATTCGGTCAGGTAATCATTATAACTTACCTTGGCAAGCGCCATCTTTTTTTCTTCGTCACTAAGGGAAACGAGCGCTTCTGCGCGGACCTCTTCTCTATGAAGCCGAAGTAAATCTCTTTTAGCCACACCCTGAAGCGGGGTATTTTCGATAAACTCAGGCCAAGACATCCCTTCTGGACGGACGGCAAGCCCTTCAACACCGAAGGTGGGCTGATCAAAAAATGTGGCTCTGCCATATCCATTATCCCTATGGTATCTCACCATATCATTGGTTTTGTCGTGATAATCCCACACATCAATGCCAAGCTCACGAAGAAAACTCATGGAAACGGTGCTGTAATTGGTTGGCTGTTCCACATTTAACGTGCCCCCGTTAACAAGGATCGTACGGCCATCTACATTAAATTCATTTCGCTTCGCGTGACCCCCAAAATCATCATGATTATCAAGGATCAGTATTTTTTTATCCGGTCCGGCACTTTGGCGATAAAACCATGCTGCCGCTAGCCCGCTAATACCTGCACCGACAACAACCAAATCATATTCTTCACCAGTTTCACGGCCTTCAATCCGGCGACCGTCACGGATAGTGTGTGATGCCTCAAATGACCCGGTATGACTACCTCGAAGACCATCTAGTGCGGGCGGGTAATATCCATCCCTGTCTTGTGGTTGGATAAAGTCATCCCCCCCATCTACTTGCGCGAATGCGGCGGGTCCGATTGTGGCCGCCGCAACACCGATGCTGATGCCATTTAAAAAATCACGCCGGGCAATCGGGCGATCCATCCCCAGAAGCCGATCAAATTTTTTATCACTCATCCTAGTCCCTTAAAATCACTTGACCGCAAAATTTGCACAGTTTATCTCATTGAGCTGTTTTTTAAGTTTTAATTTTTTATGTTAAGCTCGGAGCATCATAAGGAAATTTTATAAAAATGGTCAACCATCTAATGGTATTGATAAGTGTTCTTGTATTTGCAACAAGCGCTAATGCGAAAATTGAAACAGTTTCCCTCAAAAGCGATATTTTTCAAAATGAGCGCATGTTAAGAATATACCTGCCCCAAGGATATGATAAATACCGTGAAAAACCCTACCATGTGCTTTATATGAATGACGGGCAGAATTTATTTTCTGCCGATACGAGCATGACCGGGCTGGAATGGTCACTTGACGAAACAATGGATGCGATGATTGGAAATGGTCTTGGCCCGTTTATTGTAGTGGGGATTGATACGAATTCGTATGCTGACCGCGGTAATGAGTATCTACCCTGGCCCGATGAATATTTAAATCCCTATATCGAAGCACCAAACGGTACAAAATATCCCGCATTTTTGGATCAGGAAGTCATCCCATTGATTGAAAAATCATACAATGCAGGAAAGTCGCCAGAATACAGAGCCCTTGGCGGATCAAGTTATGGTGGATTAATTACCCTTTATACGGCCCTCAAATCCGATAGTTTTTCAAAACTGCTAATTGAAAGTCCATCATTTTATGTAAACAAAGGGGCAATTTTTAAGGAATTAAGGCGCAATGAAATAAACGCGTCTGAAGTTTACATCGGCATTGGCACCCACGAAGGAATGACGAGCTGCGATCAGGCACCAAACGAAGATGCCGTAGATGACATGCGCCGTGCTGTAGAATTGATGAAGGGCGATTTCAAGCTTTATGATGTCGTTGAAGAATGTGGTCTTCATTCAGAAGAATATTGGGGCCGAAGGCTGCCGACTGCGCTTATTCAGCTTTTTGGAAACTAAAATTGTCTTTTCTTGTAGACACGGGTAAGCACACGAATTTGCTTTTTTTCGATCAGTTTAAGAATTAAAATCCAGCGTTTAAGTTCATCATTAAACCCTTTTAATAAATCCATATCTCGTGGCAATGAATCAATACACACGGATGATCTCATTTCTTCCAGCCTTTCATTCAAAATATTTTCCCAGTGTTCTGAATGATCCTTTTCAAATGAAAGAGCAAATTTTTGATCAGTCATGATTTGCTCCGTACGATCATGTGGAAAAACAAAATCATGTTTTTCCAGAATATTTTCCTGACCTTCAAAGGGTACAAATTCCGAAACGACCACTGAACCGTCATCAACCGTTTTATTGTATAAATTCTTACAGAATTCTTCAAATTTCATGTCTGGTGTGTTGACAATGGGGAACAAATGACAATATGCCGCCCTTTCAAACATCGTTAGTATATCGACAACGCGTTCCACCTTATTGGTTAACTGATTAAAAGCTACATTTTTAACAATTTCAGTGTAGTTGTCTTCGGGCGGAATAAAATACTGAACATAGGGGCCATTGCGTTCTGCGATGGTACACATGTCTGTCCCGCACCTTGGGTGATACATACGAAGGGTACGGCAGCTATCAACACCCATAGCAGACAGAATTTTTCTGTAATTGGCACCCATTGCCGGATGATAAGGGCGTTTATTCCAGAAAATACCCCGTCCCGTAACTTTTGCTTTGTGTTTTCGTTCTATTTCTGCTTTTTCAGCGGCTTCTTTTTTTGCGATAGCACGCTTTTGCTGTTTTTCCATCAAAAGGTTTCTTTCGGTCACCCTCGACGGAAAAAGCATATCCAGAATTGAATTATAAAGTTCTTCTATTTTATCAAAAACAGAAGTTTCAGTCTTTTCACTCATAAACTTCCTCACAATCCCTCTTGTGATGAAAATACCACTCAACTAAATTCCATACCTAAATCAAATAAGTAGAAACTTTATTAATTTATGTTTCAAAATTTAAATAATTTGGATTATGAAGTTGTTAAAGAAAGCTTATATAATTTCAATTTCTGTTTATGCTTGTCTAAGCCATGCCAAGTAAATCCGCCGCATTGGTGGATATCATTTTTTTAATATCCCCATGCGCATAACCAATATCAAGACATGTAGCAATCACGTTTTTAAACCCTTCCACCGGGGTAGGATTACCCACCTGCCCCAAATCGGATCCAAGTATGGTGCGATCCACCGTTCCCGCCTTTATCAGTGCATCTAGATTTTCCGGTGTATAAAAATGAAATTTGGAGCCCGGTACAAACATACACATTGAATGCTCCAGATACGCCCCCATACGAACCAGTTCACCCATTTCTTCGTATGTTGCATCGATCAGATAGCTTGGGTGATTAACCAGTAATTTTTTAACGCCACGTTTTTTTGCTTCTTCAAAGAGCGGGAAAATTTCAGTGATGTGCAAATGCCCCCCACTCAGGACGATATTGGCTTCCGCGATCATATCCAGAATGAATTTAACCTCATCCAGCAATGCTCCGTTATCATCAAGAACACTCAATTCCACCGGTGCCAGCATTTTTTCCTTGGTTGTCGGGAATTTTTTTTCAAAATCTTTGTCGGATTTATGATGGGCAATATGGTTAGCGGATGAAAATGTCGGCATCCAGACCAGTTTCGCGCCAAGTTTAATACCATGATCCACGGCAAAACGGTTTATGCCGCCGGTTGAATTATTAAGGGGCACACCACTGAGCATGCTTACACCAAGATCTTTAAAATGGTTCATCAGTAATTCTGTGACCGGCGTTGCAGAATAATAATGATCCTTGATCAGGATCGCTTTCATTTTAGCTGCTGCTCCTTCTTTCATCACTTCGATATGATCAATACAGCGTGGCATAACACTTGGCCCACTGTGACAATGAAGGTCAATAGCCCCTTCAAGAAGTGAACTTAGCAGTGCATCATCATATTTTGCTGCTGGCCGGTCATCACTGGTTGAATTAATGCGGTCAGGTATATTTTTTATCATTATAACTCAGTCCCGAAATTTAAGAAAAATCACTTTTAATTTTTTTGGCGCCCGATAACAAAAGATTGTGTTCGGATCCAACTGTAAACATGGTCACACCAAGCGCGCGCAGATAATCTTTTTCATCCGCCTTGGCATATGCTGCAAGCCTTTTTCCTGCCCCGCGCACCACATTGCAAACATGATCAACCGCATCCAGCACAATTTTATCACTGGTTGAGCTTGCCCTGTAGCCAACCGTTAAGTCCGCCCGACCAAGGAAATATGCGTCAATATTTTCATTTTTTACAATTTCTTCAATATTTTCAACCGCTTCCACATCTTCAATCTGTGCGATGATAACGGTTTCACCGTCTGCTTCAGCAATATAGTCAGCCATTGGCTTGGTGCCATAACCGCCGGCACGCTGCGTTCCGGCAAAACCGCGCCGTCCTGTCATATAACGGCCACCATCACCGATTTCTTTTGCTTTTTCAGGGGTCGCCACATGGGGCACCACCACACCGGTCGCCCCGCAATCAAGCGGCCCAAGCATGCCGGTTGCGGTATTTTGCTGAATACGCACAAACATTGGCATATCAGCCGCACGTCCGGCCAGTATCAGCCGGTCAATTGTACCCGCATCAAAAGGAGTATGTTCCTGATCAATCATCAGGAAATCAAGATTAGTCATCCCGAGCACTTCAACCACCTGATGGGCCGGTGTTTTGATAAATGTACCAAACAATTCTTCCCCCGCGAGGAGACGTTTTCTGAATTCTGATTTATTACTCATGGTATTTTCACGTTTTTCGTTGTCTTATAATTTTCATTTGTCTTGTAATATGGAACAGAGTATCAATAAATGATAAATTGTCAAACAAAGCTACTCGCAAAATTATATGAAAAATCTTGATACAAAAATCGGTGATATAAACCTGAAAAACCCGCTTATTTGTGGTTCGAGCGAACATTTTATCGAGCTTTCCGGGATTGAAAAAGCGCTAGACGCCGGTGCGGCTGCCGTAGTGATCAAATCAGTCAACGAAAATATGGCCGCAAAGGAACAATTGGACAAAACAGATTATGCCCTGATTGACAGTAATTTCAGAAAACTGCCCTGGAATTTCCAGCCCCCACGGGATGCGAGCCTCTTTAACCGTTCCGGCCTTTACCCAGAGCCCTTTGCCGAATGGCTTTCAATGGCAAGCAGGGCCGACAAGATTGCACGCAAATATAATTCCTATTGCGTCGCGAGCCTGATACCGGCATCACTGGATAAACTGGTCGAACATGCCATTGCCGTACAAAGAGCAGGCATACGTATTCTTGAAGTAAATGTGGGTGCACCACATGGTAATGAGGCCGCCCCCGGGGCAATCCGGCTTGAAAAAAATGCAAATCATATCCATGATATAATCACAGCAGTGAAAGACGCAGTGCATATCCCGATTTGGGTAAAACTGACCGGTCAGAGCGATGATATCCCCGCCATGGTTAAGGCTGCAAAAGATGCTGGTGCCCAGAGCGTCACATTAATGGGGCGCTATATGGGCTTTATACCCGATCTGGAAACAGGAAAACCCATGCTTGGCACCCACGCCGCATATGGCGGCCCGTGGGCATTGCCAATTACCTGCCATCAGCTTGTGAAATCAAGAGAAAAAATCGGCACTGATTTCCCCCTGATCGCAACAAATGGTGCGCGGGACGGGCTTGACATGCTTCGTTTTTTATTATCCGGCGCGCGTGCCGTCCAAATGACAAGTGCAATTTTTACAAGCGGCTACAAAGTGATATCAAGATCACTTATCCAGATTGAAGATTATCTGGAAGTTAAGAACCTTGAACTTGATGATATAATCGGTATGGCTGCGGATAGAGCCGAAAGTTACGGCGAACAGGAAAGCAGGAAGGATTACTGGCGCGACTTTGTGCCAAATTGAGGAAGGACAAAATGATGCAAATACCAAAAGTTGACTGGTCAAAAATGGAATGGAAAAAAATCCGTGATGGCGTTTATCAGAAAGCCTTTACCGGAAACGGTGCAACCATCGCCATGCACAAGCTTGAACCACAACATGAACCCCGCCCGCATAAGCATGTTTACGAGCAAATCGTCTATATCATGTCCGGTGAGGTGGATTTCCATGTGGGTGACGATGTTCACCGGCTTGGCCCCGGTGGGCTTCTTGTGGTACCGCCGAATGTCATGCATCATGCCGTTGTTGTCGGTGATGAAGATGTGATGAATTTGGATGTGTTTACACCAGCCAGAGAAGATTTTTTTAATTAAGCGAAGATTTTTGAAAGTAATTAAATGCCCGTTAAAGAAAATGACCATATAACCAGTTCCCCGTCGCAGCCGCAGCCACCGGCGGACTTTAAAAAACCAGTCTATAAAGTTAATCTGGCGCTGAATGAAAGCCCGTTTCCGCCAAGCCCGAAAGCACGCGCCGCATATGATGAGGCCGGAAAAGTGCTTAACCGATATCCGGAATATACATCACACAGCCTGCGTCTGGTTCTTGGTGAAAAATACGGGATTGATAACACCCGCATTATGTGCACGGCCGGATCAGAACAAATACTTGCCTTTATCGCCCGTGCCTATATCGCGCCGGGGGACGAGGTCATATACCCGAAATATGGCTTCATGGTTTATAAATTCAACATCGCCATGGCGGGCGGCATCGGGGTGCCTGTCGAACATGATGATTTTAAGATCAATGTTGAGTATATCCTAGATGCGGTGAGTGATAAAACCCGGCTGGTGTTTCTTGATAATCCGGGAAACCCGACCGGAACATATGTGCCTTATGATGATATAAAACGGCTGCGCGCAAAACTTCGTGATGATATTCTGCTTGTGCTTGATGCCGCCTATGCAGAATTTTGCACCCATGATGATTATGATGCGGGTCTTTCGCTTGTGGATGAATATGACAATGTGGTGGTCACCCGCACCCTTTCAAAATTATATGGGCTTTCCGGCCTTCGGGTCGGCTGGACATACGGCCCGGCGGAAATTATCAATACTCTTCTACACTTAAAGGGGGGCTTTAATGTAAATTATCCGGCGCAGGCCGCGGGTGCCGCTGCCGTGATGGATGATGATTATGCGAGCATGGTCAGGAGCCATTGCCAGAAATCCATTGAATGGATGAGCACGGAACTTCGCGCGTTAGGTATAAAAGTCACCCCAAGCGTTTGTAATTTCATGCTTATTCATTTCCCGGATGGACGCGATCAAATGAAAGCCTGCGACGCACACTTAAAAGAAAATGATATCGGCGTAGGCCCACTTGGTGCATACGGGCTGGACAGCAGTTTACGGATAACCATTGGAACCGACGATGAAAACAAAGCCTTCATAGGCGCCATGAAGGCTTATATGGGAAAATAATATGAACTTGCCCGATTATGATGGCTGGAAAAAACTGGCCAGTGACTTCACCCACCAGACACGCGCCTTCATTGGCGGCGAATATGTTGATGCACTTTCCGGCAAAACATATGAAACCATCAACCCCGCCACCGAAAAAATGACCGCCCATATGGCGGCGTGTGATGCGCATGATGTGGACGCGGCGGTTAAAGCGGCGCGGGCCGCTTTTAAGGCCGGACACTGGTCCCGCATGGCCCCGCGGGACCGCGGCGTGATATTACAAAAACTTGCCGCACTTGTGCTTGAACATGGCGATATGCTTGCATTAATGGAATGCCTTAATGTGGGCAAGCCGATCATGGAAGCGCGCATGGCGGACGTGAACCTTTCCAGCGCGGCGCTTAAATGGTACGGCGAAGCCATTGATAAAATCACCGATGAAATCATCGCAACACCCGATAATGTGCGCGCCACCATCACCCGCGAACCCATGGGCATCGTCGGGGTTGTTGTGCCGTGGAATTTCCCGT
>JAUILB010000053.1 GCA_030432815.1 Alphaproteobacteria bacterium
TTGCTACCCTTATCTGGTTATTATCACTGCGACCAGGTAGATTTAACTGTTGTCCAACATGAAGCGCATAAGGTTGTTGCAATCCGTTTATGCGTACAAGATCATTCATGGTAATACCATTTGCACGCGATACACCATAAACGGTATCCCCCCGTTTCACGATGTAAGTACTGCCAACAGGCACCTTAAGTGACTGACCCGGTTTTAGAAGATATGGTGGTCTTAAATTATTTTCGCTGATTATTGATTTAACGGTCACACCGTGCTTTCGTGAAAGTGCGTAAACAGTGTCCCCGCGACCAACACGTATTGTCGCTGTATTTACAGGGGCTGGGGTTGGTGCTGTCGGTGCCGGAGCAACTGCCACCCGGGGTGGTGCCGGTTTGGAACGAGGCGTTGGAATTGGATTAGGTGAATTTCTCGCAACTTGTTCCCCCCCACTTTGATATTGCCCACCAGTAGTAGCATTCGGGTTTGGCTGACGATTTACATGGGAATAGGGATAAGGGCCTTCGCTATCATACCCCAATGAACAACCGGAAAGTATGATTATGCATGATAATTGACTAAGATATTTTACTTTTTTCCAAAACATCATGAAAAAAATTATAGCAGGGTTCAGGATGAATGCACAATACCTGACAGAAGCGGCACGAATTTTACGGGTAGCAGTGTTTTGACCTTAAAATCATCCCCTTCCCTCGTTACCCTTACGATGTGCTGGGTTTCATCCTGCCCACCCACCGGGATGATCATAATGCCCCCGTCTTTAAGCTGATAAAGAAGTTCATCGGGAATATCTTCTCCAGCAGCAGTAACCATAATCCGGTCAAAAGGGGCTTGTTCTTTCCATCCTTTAATACCGTTTCCAAAAAGCGTAGTGATATTAAAAAGGCGAAATTTTTTAAACATTTCTTCCGCCCCTTTATACAAGGGCATATGGCGTTCAACTGTAAATAGACGTTTACACATCCTGGCAAGAACAACGGATTGGTATCCGGACCCTGTTCCTATTTCTAGCACCTTGTGCTTTTTCTTAACCTTCAATTCCTGTGTCATGTAAGCAACAATATAAGGCTGGCTTATGGTTTGTTCGCTTTCAATGGGAAGTGCCGCGTTTTCATATGCCTGCGGCCGTAAGTAGTCCGCAATGAAATCTTCACGCGGAATTTCAGCCATGATTTCAAGCACTTTTTCGTCCTTGATACCCAACTCACGAAGCTTTTCGAGCAGCAGATTTTTTTTATTATCCAGATTGCTGTTCATTATATTATGACCGACTTAAGAGGACTTTATGACCTCTTGCCCTCCCATATATGGTTTTAGTGCATCCGGAATAATGATAGAGCCGTCAGCCTGCTGATAATTTTCAAGAATTGCGACAAGTGTCCGCCCCACGGCAAGCCCCGATCCATTAAGCGTGTGAACAAATCTTGTTTTCTTTTCATTTTTTGATCGGCAACGCGCTTTCATGCGTCGTGCCTGAAAATCACCCGTGTTGGAACAGCTTGATATTTCCCGGTACATATTTTGACCTGGAAGCCAGACCTCAAGGTCATAAGTTTTGTGCGCCGCAAATGACATATCACCGGAACAGAGCATCAAAACGCGGTAATGAAGGTCAAGCCGTTTTAAAACTTCTTCTGCAATCCCTGTCATTCTTTCAAGTTCATCGCCGGATTGTTCCGGAGTCGTTATGCTGACCATTTCCACCTTTTGAAACTGGTGAAGGCGGATCATACCCCGTGTATCACGGCCTGCGGAACCCGCTTCCGAACGATAGCAGCTGCTAAGACATGTGTATCTTAAAGGTAATAATTCCTCTTCAACGATACTTTCGCGCACCATATTCGTTAATGGTACTTCGCCCGTTGGAATAAGATAATGGTCTGTTGTTGTTTTAAACAGATCTTCTTCAAATTTTGGAAGTTGACTTGTACCGTAAAGTGCCTGATCACGCACAAGAAGCGGTACAGAAACCTCTTCATATCCAAATTCGGTTGTATGCATATCCAACATAAAAGCTGCGAGGGCGCGTTCCAGCTTTGCAAGATCGGATTTTAAAATAACAAAACGGGCGCCAGACATTTTAGCAGCACCTTCAAAATCCATTTGCCCCAAATCTTCACCAAGATCAAAATGCTGCTTTGGTTCAAAATCAAATGTCGGCGCAGTTCCCCACTGACGTATTTCCACGTTATCATCTTCACTTTTACCAGCTGGCACGTCAGCGTCGGGAATATTAGCAATAGTTGACAGCAAATTAGTGAGATCTTCCGTAAGCTTTCTCACTTCTTCCTCTAATGCCGCCATTTTTTGCTTAAGTTCCCCCACTTCCCGCATAGCATCTGACGCATCCTCCCCTTTGGATTTAAGCATACCAATAGATTTTGATGCCTCATTGCGCCTTGACTGGCAGTCCTGAAGTTCAGTCTGTTTCGATCTTAATTTTTCATCCAGTTCAAGCAGGTTTTGGGATTGTGGTTCGATTCCGCGTTTCGACCAAGCCTGATCGTAAAAATGTGGATTTTCGCGGATAGCTTTAATATCAAACATATTCTTCTGGCGGTTTAATTGTTAGTCTTATTATAATTATGGACAGTTCATAAAGTGCAATGATCGGCAGCGCAAGCAGAACCTGACTTAGTGGGTCCGGCGGTGTCATAAACATGGCAAATACAAAAGCACCAAGAATTGAATATTTTCTTTTTTCTGCAAGACCCTCTGCCGTCAAAAAGCCCGCCCTAGCAAGAAGAAGCAAAAGAACAGGAAGCTGAAAACTAAGTGCAAAAGCAAACATCAGTAATATTGTAAGTGACAAATATTCACGAACCGCTGGTAGTGATTGAATTTGAAGTGCCGCTTCATCAGCAAGCGCACCCGCAACTTCTGGTGCGACCCCGACTTCAAATGACATAAAAAATCCCCATGCGCGTGGAATCACGATGTAATATGCCATTGCGGCACCAAGAGTGAATAAAACAGGCGTTGCCAATAAAAAGGGTAGAAAAGCCTTGCGTTCATTTTTATAAAGCCCCGGTGCGACAAATTTCCAGATCTGCATGGCAATGAACGGGAACGTCACACAGAGGGCGACATAAAAGCTTAGTCTGATATTGACAAAAAATTTATCCTGAAGCCCCGTAAAAATCATTGTCGGTTCTTTACCGTATGATTTTGCGACATCAACAAATGGTTGGGCCAGAAAATTATAAATCGGATCAGCAAAATAAAAAGCGATGCCAAAAGCAATAATAATAAATGCAACACACCAAATCAGGCGCGAGCGAAGCTCAATCAGATGATCAAGCAGTGGTGCAGAACTTTCGTCAATTTCCTCTGTCGCTTCATCAGCCATCGGTCTTACTCTTTATGTCTTCTTCAGTGTCAGATGGTTCTTCTGGCACTACCGTCTCTTCCGTAGTTTTTTCTTCCACTATATCCGGTGGTTCTGGTGAAGGTTCTTTTGCAGAAGGTTCTTCCTCTTTCTTTTCTTTACTTGATGGTGGGGGATAGCCGCCCCCTTCATAATCATACTGATCATAATCAAATTCTTCGTAATCCGAAAATTTTGATGATGTGCTTTCAGTTGATTTCTTATCATCAAGCTTTACATTTCCGGCCTCATTCAATTTGCGTGTTATGGCGTCAAGCTCGACTTCATCGGCCATTTTTTTGACCCCTGCCTGAAACTCACTACCCATTTCGCGCACTTTTCTGATCATCGCCATTACAGAACGCATAACCTTGGGCAAGTCTTTTGGACCAACAACAATCATCGCAATCACAGCGACGATAAATAATTCCATGAAACCGAAATCACCAATCATGAATAACGCCTAATTTATAAAGGTTTAAGTTAATCTGACTTGTCTGAAGTTTCTTTTTTTTCTTCAGATGCTGGTGCTTCAGATTTTTGTGCAATTGGTTTTGCTTCTTCAGCTTTTGGGGCCGGCTCATCATCAGCTATGCCTTTTTTGAAGCTTTTGATGCCTTGCGCCACATCGCCCATTAAAGCAGAAATTTTGCCGCGACCAAACAGCAGAATAAGCAAAACAACAACGATGATGATTTGTGGTAAACTCGGGGACATAATCCATTCTCCTAAAATTCTTTTTTTCTCAATACACACAGAGATATTTTTCACGCAGAAGATCAACGATCTTTAGCAGGAAATCAATAGAAAATATAAATAAATTAAGAGATTACCTGCTCCTCAGAACTGCTTTCATCATCATCCATCGGCAGGTCGGGTTGCTCTTCATCCGGTTCTTCATCACTTAAAAGGTTCAGTCTTGATGTGTTCACGTTATCAAGAAAACCTGCTGCTTTAAGCTCTGCAAGACCTGGTAAATCTTTTACACTATTTAATCCAAACTGTACAAGAAAATCTTCAGTTGTGCCATAAGTCATTGGTCTGCCTGGTGTTCTTCTCCTGCCAAGAGGGCGAACCCATACAGCTTCCATAAGCACATCAAGTGTTCCCTTGCTTACACCTACACCACGAATTTCTTCAATTTCTGCTCTCGTCACGGGTTGATGATATGCAACAATTGCCAATGTTTCCACGGCAGCACGGGACAGCTTTCTTTCCTTTTCTTCTTCTTTTCTAAGCAGAAATGCCAGATCAGATGCTGTCTGGAACATCCACTTACCCGCAACTTCCACCAGATGAACACCTGCACTTTCATATTTTTTCTGAAGTTCACTAAGAATC
This sequence comes from Alphaproteobacteria bacterium, assembly GCA_030432815.1. Taxonomy (GTDB): domain Bacteria; phylum Pseudomonadota; class Alphaproteobacteria; order Sphingomonadales; family Emcibacteraceae; genus Pseudemcibacter. The sequence continues at coordinate 4,718 of JAUILB010000053.1, forward strand.
GCTTCTACGTCGGAACCTTCCGGAAGCTGTTCAGCAAGTGCAATTGATGAAAGCGGCCTATCAGATGCAAATAATAAGGCTTCACAAATTCTAAGCTGTTCATGGTTATCCATTTTATTCTTCATCCTCAGTTACTTCCTGTTTTCTTCCACGTATAAAAAGCGGCCCAAATATTTGTTTTTGCACAAGGTCAGCTTTTCCGACTTTCGCCATTTCAAGTGTTGCACTGAACATGCTGGCTTTCATTGATTTAGCAAGTTGCTCATCTTCTATACCATCAGGTAAAAACGCTTCAAGACTTGTCCAGTCAATCGCAAGCCCCAACATGTCTGATAAACGATTTATGGCCTGATCAAGTGTATAAACCGATTTTTTGAGTATTCTTATATCCGCAACGGCCTCGCGGGTTTTATGTTCTGCATAGGCTTTAAGCAGTTCATACATGCTTAAATCATACGTGTGGTGGCGGGTTACAATCACAGGTTCCGGTGCCCCGCGCGCAAACATATCACGACCAAGTTGGTTTCTTGACATAAGAATAGCTGCCCGCTCCCTGATCGCGTTAAGTCTTTCAAGCTGGTATGTGAGTCTTGCAGCGAGTTCCTCTGCTGATAATTCATCCTCATTTTCTTCTTCAGGAAGCAAAAGCCGTGATTTCAAATAAGCCAACCATGCTGCCATCACAAGATAATCTGCTGCGAGTTCCAATCGGAGAGCACGCGCCTGCTGCACAAATTCAAGATACTGTTTTACAAGTTCTAAAATTGAAATCTGTTTAAGGTCTACTTTTTGAGTACGAGATAATGCAAGCAACACATCAAGCGGCCCTTCAAAGCCTTCGATATCAATAATCAAACGCTCATCATCGTCCAGATCATCACTTTTACTCAGGAGCGGATTTGGTGCTTCAAAATCATCAATGTCGCTGTCATTTTTTTCGGTCATAAATGATGCTTATTATTCAGGCAAAGCCAGCCCAGTTATAAAATTTATCGCTGGCATCATAATATACCAAAGAATATTTAAATCCATGCCAATTTGCCTTCCCAACATGGGAATTATAAAAATCAGTCCCAGAATAATTAACATCCCGTATGGTTCCAGTTTGTTCAGATAAAGTGAAAGCGGATATGGCAATATCCCTACGGCGACCCTGCCACCATCCAATGGTGGAATGGGAATCATGTTAAATACTGCAAGCAACGCATTAATATAAATCATATAAAACAGGTTATATCCTAGCCAGTCTCTCCCTGTTTCGGGAAAAAAACCTAAAAACCTGATCAGAATAGCTGCTCCAATTACCAGAATTATATTAGCGGCGGGTCCGGCGAGTGCCACAAGAACACCATCTCGTCTCGGGTTATTTAATTGTCTTACATTCACAGGCACCGGTTTTGCATAACCAAAAAGAAAACCTGTACCAGACCATACCAGTAACAACGGAAGTATCACTGTACCAAACGGATCAATATGCACCAGCGGGTTGAAACTGACCCGACCCATCATTTTCGCTGTATTATCCCCCAATTTCCAGGCAACCCAGCCATGCGCTGCTTCATGTAGTGTTATGGCAAATAAAAGTGGTAATGCCATGACCGTAATATTTTGAATTGCATTTTCCATATTTATTCGTACTCTTTCACAACATCCATGAGCCAGGTATATAATTTATCTTCATTTATTTCTCTTGGCGCACGTCGCTTTGCAAAAACCTCTTGTAGGCGTTTTGCTTCCGCTTCTTTAAATGTTTTTACTGTTTTCAAGACACTTCGCCTTTCTTCAAGCGTGCCATTACAATGAACGGCCAGGTCGCAGCCAGCTTTCAGCGCGTTCACCGCGTTCTTTGCCGGATCATCACTTAGCGCTCTCATGCTTAAATCATCGGAAAAAAGCACTCCTTTAAAACCTATCTCTTTACGAATAATATTTTTAATAATTTTTTTGGATATGGTTGCGCATTTTTTGGAATCAATGTCGCTAAAAACAACATGGGCAGTCATGGCACACGGCAAATCATTCAACCTTTTAAAAGGGAAAAAATCAGTTTCTTTAAGCTCATCTATTTTTGTATTTACAACTGGTAATGTCTTATGACTGTCAACATCTGCGCGCCCATGTCCCGGTAAATGTTTCATGACCGGAATAACCCCGCTGGAAATCATACCTTCTGCTGCAGCTCTGGCCAGAACGGCTACTTTCTGAGGACGTTCCCCGTATGACCTGTCACCAATTACCTTGTCCGCCCCCTCAAAAAAAAGATCTGCATCGGGATAACAGTCTACGTTTATTCCGAGCCTGGTTAATTCCGCCGCCATTAAGCTTGCATGAACCTGCACAGCAGCAGTAGCAAGATCAGGGTTTGTTTCATAAAGGTGGGAATAAACACCGGCCGCCGGGTAACGTTTCCAGTGTGGCGGGCGCAGTCGGGCAACCCTTCCGCCTTCCTGATCAATCAAAATTGGTGCATTATCATTTCCAATACATTCTTTCATCTGTGTGACAAGGGCTTTCACCTGTTTTGGGTTATCGCAATTGCGCTGAAAAAGTATAAAACCGAAAGGACGAAATTCTTCAAACAGCGCCTTTTCATCGGCGCTTATTTCAAGTCCTTTTACATCTGAAATAACCGGCTTGAACATATTATCTTGATACCACCAAGCAACCTTGGTTATTGCTTTTTAATGAATTGCAAATTCTGTCCGCTTCTTCCCTGCTTTCTATCATGCCTCCCCGAACGCGGTATAAAATTCCCCGCTCTCCCAAATCAACACGCATAATATCCGGTTCCAGATTTGCCAGAACAGCGCTATTTTTTGATTTAACATCATTCCAAAGCACGTCCGCTTTTGCGCGATCCCCGATTGCCCCTACCTGCACCATATAATTGCCTGTTGGCCTTTGTGTGGTTGGAGCTGGAGTTACTGCCGTAGCAGACGGCTGAACCTCCTCTACAACTTCTGCAACAGCTGTCGTAACCTCTTCCGATGGCTCTTCTTCCACGACCGGCACCTCAGCAGCAACTGGCCTTTTTAGGGGAATTTCTGCACTTGCTGCTATGGTACTTTCTTCTTCAGCAGGAAGATTATCAACACGTGCGAACACTTCCTTATCCTGAAACGGAATTTCTTTCCCGCCTGGTTCTTCAGGCTTCTTTTTGATAATTGAATTATCCGCCCTAACCACAGGTATCGGGCCAAGATCTTCACTTTCCGAGGTATAACTCATCCATATTAGGACGCCAAAGGCAATAAAAACAACCAATGTTACCGATGAAAGTATCAGTCGTTTCTTTGAGGACATACCATCATTGGCAAAATCCTCGGGTATTGGCTTAAGCCATGATGCATTTTCATTTTTTTTATTGGCCAATTTACCTGCCCTTATGATTCAAATTACATTTCTTTTAGGGGCTCAACCCCAAGAATTCCCAAACCTGAAGCGATAATTTTTGAAAATGCCTTAATCATCGCCAGGCGACTGAGCGTGATTTCTTTATTATCATCAATTATAAAACGCAGATCAAGCCTGTCATTACCTTTATTCCATAAAGCATGAAACTGCGATGCAAGATCATAAAGATAATAAGAAATCCGGTGTGGTTCATGTGCTATAGCGGCACTTTCAATAACGCGCGGCCAGTTAATCATGGTTTTAATCAATTGAAGTTCGCTTTCATCAGACAGAAGACTTAAATCCGCCTTGGACAAACCATCATCAGATATGTCGATATCCGGAAATGCAATTTGTGCTTTATCCATTACTGAATAAACCCGTGCGTGACCGTACTGCACATAAAAAACCGGGTTATCCTTTGACTGTTCAGTTACTTTGGCAAAATCAAAATCAAGGGAGGCATCATTTTTACGGGTTAACATGATAAAACGGACAACATCCTTGCCGACTTCGTCAACAATATCACGCAACGTAATAAAATTTCCGGATCTTTTAGACATTTTTACCGGCTCACCATCACGAAGCAGTTTTACCATCTGACAAAGACGAACATCAAGTGCCGCTTTTCCGTCTGATAGTGCGGTAAGTACCGACTGGACGCGCTTGACATACCCACCATGATCTGCTCCCCAGACATCAATCTGATTGTTAAACCCGCGGTCCATTTTATTTTTGTGATAGGCCACATCAGCAGCAAAATATGTCCAGGCACCATCAGATTTTTTTAATGCACGGTCCACATCATCACCAAACAATGTTGATTTAAAAAGCGTTTGTGGGCGTTCTTCCCAATCATCAGGAAGCTTCCCTTTTGGCGGTTCAAGAACGCCGGTGTAAATAAGACCTTTTTCCATAAGCGCATCAAGACCCGCCTGAATATCACCATTGTCATGCAAGGACGTTTCGGAAAAAAAGATATCCTGTTCGATGCCAAGTGTTTTTAAATCATCCCGAACCAATTCCATCATCTGGTTTGCGGCAAACTTCCGGACATCATCGATCCACTCATTTTCATCTTTTTCTTTTAACGCATCACCATATTTCTCGGCCATTGCTTTGCCTACGGGAACAAGATAATCACCGGGATAAAGCCCTTCTGGTATTTCACCGATGTCTTCACCCAATGCTTCAAGATATCTTAGATATGCTGAACGGGCGAGCACATCAATCTGACCGCCTGCATCATTTATATAATATTCCTTGGTAACATCATAACCCGCATAATCAAGCAAGGTTGCAAGTGCATCTCCAAACACAGCGCCACGGCAGTGCCCTACATGAAGCGGGCCGGTTGGATTTGCCGAAACATATTCAACATTTACCTTCTCCATAGCACCAATTTCGCTACGCCCATAATCGATGCCGTGTTTTAAAATTTCGCCGATTTGGTTTTGAATAAAATCGGCTTTAAGGCGGATATTTATAAATCCAGGGCCAGCAATTTCAACAGTTTCAACTGTTTCAATTTTTTCAAGTTCCAAAACAATCAGTGCCGCAATATCGCGCGGGTTCATTTTCGCCTGCTTGACCAGGACCATTGCAGCATTGGTTGCGATATCACCGTGGCTCGCATCACGCGGTGCTTCGGCGGTCACATTTTGTAAATCCAGATCCGGCGGCAATTTACCAGCCTCAATTAATGATGCAATAATGTCTTTAATGGATTTTTGAAATTCTTTAAATATATTCATAACTCAAATGTCGATGTATCAAATAATCTTTTATGTTCCAGCAATGCAAAGCGGTCCGTCATCCCCGCGATAAAATCAGCAACCAATCTTGCTTTTTCCATTTTGTTTGCGTTTTGAATGGCTAGCTGCCATTCCGTAGGTAAACAGTCGGTCTCATTCAGGTATAAATTAAAAAGCTCACCGATCACACGGCGGGCCTTGCTCGACATCCTGTTTACTTTATAGTGACGATACATATTCTGCATCAGGAATTTTTTCAATGATTTATCCTGATTTCTCATATCACTTGAAAATTCGATCGTTACTTTATCCGCGTTTCTTATGTCATCAACGGATGTGGGCTTAAGCGTTAGCAGATTTTTTCGGCTGGTTTTAATAACATCGCCAATCATCTGCGCGATAAGCCTGCGTGTTACTTCGTGCTGCATCCGGCTTGCATCAAGATTACCGTATCTATCACGTACGGTTTTTACATTTTTAAAAACCAGTTCAACTTCTTCAAGCTGATCAAATTCCATTAGGCCAGCACGAACACCATCCGCAACATCATGGCTGTTGTAGGCAATATCATCCGAAATCGCCGCCACCTGTGCTTCGGCACTGGCGAAGGTATGAAGTTCAAGATCATGTTGTTCGTTATATTCGCGAAAATTTACATGAATCTCTTCAAAATCATCCTTGGCGCATAACGGTCCATTATGTTTTGCAAGCCCTTCCAATGTATCCCATGTCAGATTAAGACCCGGAAAATCCGCATATCGATTTTCGAGTTTAGTCACCACCCGAAGCGACTGCGCATTATGATCAAACCCATCGTACGGCTTCATCGCTTCATCAAGTGCATCTTCACCCGCATGGCCAAATGGTGTATGGCCAAAATCATGCGCAAGGGCCAGCGCTTCGGTTACATCTTCGTTAAGCCCGAGCGCCCTTGAAATGCTGCGTCCGATCTGTGCGACCTCGATGGAATGTGTAAGCCGCGTGCGGTAATAATCGCCCACATGATGAACGAACACCTGGGTTTTATGCTTTAAGCGCCGGAAGGCACCCGAATGAATTACCCGGTCCCGGTCACGTTGATAAACCGATCTGGTGGTCGTTTCCTTTTCATCATAAAGGCGGCCACGGCTATTTTCCGGATTGAGCGCATAAGGCGCATATTCTGGTTGAGAGCTGTATATTTTAAATTCTGACATATGGGTAACAATGCTCATGGCTTTAATTTATGTTTTGTTTTAATAGCATAAGCAAATTTCTATTACTATTGACAATTCATTCATAAAACATACATATAGTAGGAAACCCCGAGAGAGGGTAAAGGCTCAGGATGTATTAACTATGACGAATGACAATTCTCCGGTAACATTAAGCGCGAATGCAGCCAAGCGTATCAATACGCTTGTTGAAAGCCAGGGTAAAGATAACCTTAAATTCCGCATATCCATCAATGGGGGCGGTTGCAGCGGTTTTCAGTATGATTTCGCCCTTGTGGAAGAAACCAAAGACGATGATCTTGTGGTAAAGCGCGATGGCGCGACTATGCTTGTTGACGGGCTTTCTCTGATGTATTTGATGGGCTCAGAAGTTGATTTTACAGAAGAACTTGCCGGTTCCATGTTTGTGGTTAAAAACCCCAATGCGACGGCATCCTGCGGTTGCGGATCTTCTTTCGCGGTATAATCCTTATGAAAATTGCGTCCTGGAATGTGAACTCGATCAAAGCAAGGCTTCCCCGGGTCACGGATTGGCTTGACGAATTTAAGCCGGATGTCGCCCTTTTGCAGGAACTTAAATGTCTGGATGAAAATTTCCCCCTTATGGAAATCGAAGACCTTGGCTATAATGTGGAAACCCACGGCCAGAAATCCTATAATGGTGTTGCCATTCTTTCAAAGCACCCGATTGAAGATGTGATGCGTGGCTTACCCGGCGATAATGACGATGACCAGTCCCGATATATGGAAGCGACCATTAACACGGTGCGGGTCGCAACAATTTACCTTCCTAATGGTAACCCGTTCCCGGGGCCAAAGTTTGATTATAAGCTTGACTGGATGGACCGCCTTATCAGAAGGACGAAAGAACTCCTGACACATGAAGAAGATCTTGTGCTGGGCGGGGACTATAATGTCTGCCCCAAGGATGAAGACTGCTACGATATAGCAAAATTTGCGGATGACGCCCTTTGTCAGCCGGAATCAATTGACCGTTATTTCACCATGCTTCATCTGGGCCTGACAGATGCACTGCGTGTTTTTTATCCAAGTGGACATAATTATACCTACTGGGATTATCAGGCCGGCGCCTGGCAGAAAGATAACGGTGTTCGAATTGATCATTTGCTACTAAGCCCCACGGCCGCAGACAAGCTTGTGAAATGTGACATTGACCGTACCCCACGCGCGAAGGAACGCCCATCCGACCACACACCCATCTGGTGCGAGCTCGCGGTTTAGTCAAATTCGATAACGGATGACTATTTTTACCTCAGAACAGCATACTGTCTATGGCTTTTTCCTAAATTATAGTTAGTACTAATTACAGACTTTGCTATATCGCTCGTTTTCGCGTGCAAACATCGCACGAATAACATCACCGTCCGAAGGTTCAATAGCCAGCGTCTCG
>JAUILB010000054.1 GCA_030432815.1 Alphaproteobacteria bacterium
CCGGAACTAGATATCGGGTGTGTAATGATGTCAAATACGGCATCGCAGCCCTATCATGAATTTGCCCAGGAAATTGCTGATAAATTAATTGAATATAAAGGAAGTGAATAATGAGCTCAGTTGAAGCGAGAAGAAATGCTGAAGTCGCGGAAGTGATGGCTTTTGTCAGAAGTATGGCGGATCCTGTCGATGTAAGTCGTGAAAATCTTGATAAAATAAAACAGGTTATGGTTGATTTTGCATCACGTGATGAAATTTGGGGTGAGGATCAGTTTCCCGCACCGACAGAAGACGGAAAAGTGCAAAACCGCTACCTGATTTCCAAGGATGATGATGACAGCTATGCGCTTTATCTGAATGTTATGCATAAAGGAAAATATACACCACCACATAATCATACCACCTGGGCCTGTGTAACGGCAGTTGAGGGAGAAGAAGTGAATTATGTATACACGCCGGAAGACGAAGGCCCGCTTGAACCGGGTGAACGGCCAATTTCCCAGACAGATACAATTATTGTAAAGCCGGGTCAGGGCATTGCCCTGTTAAAAGATGATATTCATGCGATCGAAATTAAAGAAGGTGAAGCAACAAGGCATCTGCATCTTTATGGTCGTGCGCTTGAAACGCTTACCAAACGAATGACATGGGACAAAGAACTTAAAAACTGCCATGTTTTTGAGATGGATGTTAAAACCATTAAATAAAAAAAGGCCGGGATAACCCGGCCTTAATCATTTTATTCTGCGGCTTCTTCGTCTGCGCCCGGGGGCGTCCAGCGAAGAACGGGTTTTCTGGCCGCTGCCGTTTCATCAAGCCGCTTAAGCGGTGCGTTATGTGGCGCGCCGGTGAAGCGTTCTTTTTCACCTGCTTTTGCCTTTTCAACCAAATGACGCATCATGCCGATAAACTGATCAACGGATTGCTTGCTTTCAGATTCTGTTGGTTCTATCAGCATGGCACCATGCACGACCAATGGGAAATACATCGTCATCGGATGATACCCTTCATCAATCATTGCTTTGGCAAAATCAAGGGTGCTTACCCCCGTGTCCTTCAGGAACCGATCATCAAATAAGGCTTCGTGCATACAGGGGCCCTTATAACTTGCGCTCATCACATCTTTCAGCGAAGCAAGCACATAATTTGCGTTAAGAACACTGTCTTCTGCAACTTTGGCAAGGCCATCAGCACCGTGTGACATCATATAGGCAAGGGCACGAATGAACATACCCATCTGCCCATGAAATGCTGTCATGCGGCCAAAGCTTTGCCCGCCTTTTACTTCATGCTCAACAAGTTCGAAGCTTTCTTCTCCTGCGATCACATATGGTAAGGGTGCAAAAGGTGCCAGTGCTTCTGACAGCACAACTGGACCAGCGCCCGGCCCGCCTCCGCCATGTGGCGTTGAAAAGGTTTTATGCAGATTAATATGCATGGCATCAACACCAAGATCACCCGGGCGAACCTTTCCAACAATGGCATTAAAGTTTGCACCGTCACAGTAGAAATAACCGCCAACCGCATGAACCGCTTCAGCGATTTCAATGATTTCACGCTCAAACAGACCGCAAGTGTTCGGGTTTGTCACCATAATAGCGGCGACATCCGGGCCAAGGGCTTCTTTCATTGCTTCAAGATCGACACGGCCATCTTTTGTTGCAGGGATTGGTTTGACCTTATAACCACAAAGTGCGGCGGTTGCCGGGTTTGTGCCGTGGGCGCTTTCCGGTGCCAGAACAATTGATCTGGCGTCGCCTTTGGCTTCAAGTGCAGCACGGATCGCCATGAGCCCGCAAAGCTCGCCATGGGCGCCGGCTTTTGGTGACATTGCAACCGCAGGCATGCCTGTCAATGTTTTTAACCAATGTGCAAGTGTATCAATAAGATCCAGTGCGCCCTGAACGGTGCTCACCGGTTGTAGCGGGTGTATATTGCCCAGCCCGGGAAGGCGCGCCATTTTTTCATTCAGGCGCGGATTATGTTTCATCGTGCATGAACCAAGCGGATAAAGCCCCAAATCAATGGCATAATTTTTTCGGCTAAGGCGGGTATAATGGCGCATGGCTTCCGGTTCGGTTAGGCCCGCAAGACCAATTTCCTGATCACGTTCCATGCCACCTAAACAGTTTTCAAAATCATCCACTTCAGGAAGATCAACACCTGTCCGATTGGTATCACCAATTTCATATATAAGGCCTTCGACTTGTGAAAGTCCCCTGCTTCCTGTGAAGCTTTCATATTTCTGGTTTGATGTGTCTGTGTTTTCCACGCCGGTTGGGCGTCCCTGATTATTCATCATTTGAGCACCTCCTTAAGTTCACTCACCAGAACATACATATCATCCTCAGATACGGTTTCTGTCACCGCTATGATCAGATCATTTGCCAGTTCGGGGTTGTCGGGATACATCCGCGATACAGGAAGTCCGGCGATCACATCCTGTTCCACAAGGGCTTCAACGACATCAGCGGCATTTTTGTTTAGCCTTACTGTAAATTCATTGAAGAATGTATTATTCAGTATTTCAAGACCATCAACACTTTTAAGCATTCCGGCTAGTTTTACAGCACCCGCATGATTTATTTTTGCAAGCTGCCGCAGGCCTTTTTCACCAAGCAATGTCATGTGGATGGTAAAAGCAAGAGTACATAAGCCGGCATTTGTGCAAATGTTACTGGTTGCTTTTTCCCGGCGGATATGTTGCTCCCGTGTTGAAAGGGTCAACACGTAGCCGCGCTTGCCATCTGCATCCACTGTTTCACCACAAAGCCGACCGGGGAGTTGCCGGACATATTGTTGACGCGTCGCAAATAAACCAACATATGGCCCACCAAAGTTTAGGCCGTTTCCGATTGACTGACCTTCCCCAACAACAATATCTGCGCCCATTTCACCAGGCGATTTAATAGCGCCAAGTGAAACTACCTCAGTAGTTACAACAACAAGAAGAGATTTCTGCTCGTGCAATGTGGCTGCCAAGTCGCTGTAATCATTAATGTTTCCAAAGAAATCAGGATATTGAACAATCACACAACTTGTTTCTTCATCCACTTTTGAAAGAATGTCTTCTTTTTTATTGACCACTGGGTCATTTAAGATGATTTCATCATCTGTATGCTTGATCGCATTTTTTACCACTTCGATATATTGTGGATGAAGATTTCCACTAATGACTATTTTTTTCTTCTTGGTTACCCGTCGTGCCATGAGTGCGGCTTCGCCACATGCGGTTGATCCGTCATACATGGATGCGTTTGCCACATCCATTCCGGTTAGTTGTGCTACCTGTGTCTGAAACTCATATAGTGTTTGTAGCGTCCCCTGTGAAATTTCCGGCTGATAGGGTGTGTACGCCGTCAGGAATTCTCCGCGCTGAATCTGATAGTCCACAGCACTTGGCACATGATGATGATAGGCACCGGCACCGACAAAGAAGGGGACGGAATTTGCGGGAACATTCCGCGCTGCAAACACGGCAAAATTCCGCTCTACCTCCATTTCGGTCATATGGAGTGGTAAATCCACAAGATCATCAAGCAATGCATGTTTGGGAACATCAACAAAAAGATCATTGATACTCTTTACACCGATAGTGTCGAGCATCTGTGCCCGGTCTTCGGTAGAAAGTGGTAAATAACGCATATTTTTTTACCTTAAATTATTCAAGTCCGGCGATGAAGGCTTTATAGTCGCTGGCATTCATCAATTCTTCTAATTCACTTTCATCAGCAATATTTATTTTAAAGAACCACCCATCACCATCAGGCGATGTGTTTACAAGGGAGGCATTGTCCTCCAATTCTTCGTTTACGGCTGTGATTTCACCGCTAACGGGTGAGTAAATTTCTGATGCTGCCTTCACTGATTCTACAACGGCTACTTCGTCACCCTTGGCAAATTCTTCACCGCTTCCCGGAAGTTCTACAAATACAATATCACCAAGTGCATTTTGTGCATAATCTGTGATACCAACTGTACCTGTATTGCCTTCAACATTAATCCATTCATGATCTTCTGAAAAATAAACTGTCATAACATTTTCCTTCTATTTTGGTTTTCTATAATAACGCTGTGGAACAAATGGCATGGAAGCTACTTTTGCTTCCAGTTTCTTTTTTCTTACCTGAAGAAAAATTTCTGTTCCTGTTTCTGAATATTGACTGAGGACATAGCCCATTGCTATTGGGCCCCCATAAGTAGGGCCGAAACCACCGCTTGTAATAACGCCAATGATATTATCATCAGCATCCAGAATTTCCGTTCCTTCACGTGCAGGTGCGCGTCCGGTGGGCAGAATTCCAACTCTTCTGCGTTCAACATTACCTGTTGAAAGCTGTTCAAGTATTTTTTCTGCACCTGGAAAACCGCCTTCTTCGCGGCGGCGTTTACCAATAGACCACTCAAGCGATCCTTCAATGGGTGTTGTTTCCGTGGTGATGTCATGACCATATAAACATAAACCAGCTTCAAGACGAAGGCTGTCACGCGCACCAAGACCAATGGCTTCTACTTCTGGTTCAGCTAACAATGCCCGACAAATTTCTTCTGCCTTTTCGGCCGGAATTGATATTTCATGGCCGTCCTCACCAGTATAACCACATCGGCTTATGAAACAGTGTGCCCCCAGTATTTCTGCTTCCATATATGACATAAAATCCTGACTATCGGCACCTTGAACAAACCGTGCAGTTACTTCTGCTGCTTTTGGTCCTTGTAATGCAATTAAGGCGCGGTCATTAAGTTCTGTAAGCGTTAAATGATCGGGTAAATGCGCCCGCATATGGGCAATGTCCTGTTCTTTACAGGCGGCATTGACCACCATAAATATATCATTTTCGCGTTTGGTGATCATAAGGTCATCCAGAATCCCGCCGTTCTTATCCGTAAACATGGTGTAACGAATACGGTTAGGCTTAAGATCAAGGATATTGCCAGGCACAAGGCTTTCCAGCCATTCATCGGCCCCTTTACCTGTAATCATGACCTGTCCCATATGGGAAACATCAAAAAGTCCGGCACTTTCACGCGTGTGATTATGCTCGCCCATAACCCCCAAGGGGTACTGAACAGGCATGGCATATCCGGCAAACGGCACCATTTTACCGTCAAGTTCTTCATGTAGTGAAAAAAGGGGTGTTTTAAGTAAAGCGTTACTATCTGCACTCATCCTGTTTCTCCAGAGTTAGCACGTTTGGCACGCAAACCCGTACCATCGGTGCCCCCTCTGTCATCGATACCTGAGAGATTTGACCTGATCAGATCAGGCTTACCCCGTCGGTGGAGGCAGCGGCCTCACTTTCCAGAGTGCTAATGATCCTTGCGGTCCATTTGCCTGAGAGTTTCCGGGGCGGTTGCTCCTTCGGCGCCAAATCTGGTCTCTCCCGCAAAGAAGATAACGAAGCTATAATAAGGGGATTGCTTGAAGAGTCAATCAAAGTCATTATATAAAATAGACTGATTAATTTTACTATAGTTGATGATGGAATGACCTCAATGTAATAGGTTGTTTTAATTGCAATAATAATCGCGAGGGCCGTATGAGCTTTATTAAATCCTTTTGGACATTTATACAAAAATTACAATCTTTTGTAGGAACGTTTTTGTTTCTTATTATTTCAGTGATTATTGTAGCTTATCTGGTCGGGGGTATCTTTTCTGATTCGAAAAATAAAAGATTTGAAGCGGATAACAGTGCTTTGGTGATTGATCTTCATGGCGTGATTGCGGAGCAGGAAACATTCAGTGATGATCCATACGAACAATTACTGGCCGGGGAGCTCGGCTCAAATACATTACTGCGCAATGTAATATCTGCAATTGAATATGCTGGTGACGACGAAAATATTGATATGCTGGTTTTAAATTTCGAGCATTTCGCAGGTGCTTATCCATCTAAAATTCATTATATCGGACGCAAAATTGAAGAGTTTAAGCAAAAGGGTAAAAAGGTTGTTGCCTACAGTGATCTTTATGATCAGTCAGCTTACCTGATTGCTTCCTTTGCAGATGAAATTTATTTACACCCGCAGGGTGCAGTACTTATTTATGGATATGGCGGTTATCAGAACTACTATTTAGGGCTTTTAGAGAAAATAAAAGCGGAAGTACAATTATTCAGGGTTGGGGAATATAAATCAGCCATGGAACCATTTGTACGTGCCGATATGTCAGATGAAGCAAGGGAAGCAAATCTGGAGCTTTATAACGGCCTTTGGGATGAATTTATTAAAACGGTATCAGAGCAAAGAGGTATTGATGAACTAACTATTAGAAACAGTATTGAAAATGCGGACCAGATAGTATCAAACCTTAATGGTGATTTGGGTCAGGTAGCACTCCAAAATTCCCTTGTGGACGGATTAAAGACAAGACAGCAATGGGTGACATATCTACAGGATAATGTTGGTGCTTCTAATACTAAATCAGGCATTAATCAGATTGGTATGAGGGAATATCTGGTTTCCATGCGGGGGGCGGAAAGTACCGAGAGCAAAAAAAATATAGTGGCGATAATTTATGCAAATGGGGCCATTATGGATGGTGATATGCCCCAGGGCACAGTTGGTGGTGAAACCTTGTCAAGACAACTTCGTGACGCAAGAATGAATGATGATGTTAAGGCTGTCGTTCTTCGTGTAGAAAGCCCTGGCGGAAGTGCGTTTGCATCGGAATTGATAAGACAGGAAGTGCTGTTATTAAAGGATGCCGGAAAACCGGTTGTTGTATCAATGGGTTCAGTTGCCGCATCAGGCGGTTACTGGATAGCAGCAAATGCGGATGAAATCTGGGCAAGTCCGACAACGATTACGGGCTCTATTGGTATTTTTGGCGCAGTACCTAACCTGGAAGGAACATTGGCCGAAATTGGTATAACAACCGATGGCGTCGGAACCACATCATTAATCGCGGCAGGGCTAAATAAACCTATTCCGGAAAAACTTAAAACAATCATTCAGAGCAATATTGAAGACGGGTATAATCGGTTCCTTAACCTGGTAGCCGAAGGGCGCAACATGACCGTTGCACAGGTTGATGCAGTAGCCCGCGGCAGGGTTTGGAGTGGTAAGAAAGCAATTGAACTTGGTCTGGTTGATCATTTGGGGAATATTGATATGGCTATTGAGGCGGCTGTCAGGCGTGCTGATTTGGCAGACTATGATATTGTTCATTGGGAGGATGAGATTCCATTTGAAGTGCAGGTAATAGCCAGACTATTCGGAACCGAAAGTGGTCAGCTTCAGGATTTTGCAATGCGAATACAAAACAGGCCACAGCAAAAAATTATCAATATAATTACTGAAAAATTGGCAATATTTAATTTGCTGAATGATCCAGGTCATGCATATGCACTTTGCTTGGGATGTATGGGCGATTTTAATCCTTCCTACTAAGAACGGGTTGTTTTTATAAATGAAAACAATGTATAAGGTCATGCTATGAGCAAAACTAATATGAACTTATATATTGCAAATCCGCGAGGTTTTTGTGCCGGTGTTGACAGGGCTATTCAGATTGTAGAGATGGCCCTTGAGAAATATGGTGCACCTGTTTATGTGCGTCATGAAATCGTTCATAATAAATATGTGGTTGAAGGCTTACAGAAACGGGGAGCCATCTTTGTTGATGAGCTTGATGAAGTGCCTACCGACAAACCAGTTGTCTTTTCGGCGCATGGCGTGCCTAAATCGGTACCGGCGGAAGCGGAAAAAAGAAAAATGCTGTATATTGACGCCACCTGCCCATTGGTTAGCAAAGTTCACCGTGAAGCAGAACGTTATGACAGGCAGAATGCTGAAATTGTTATGATTGGTCATAAAGGACATCCCGAAGTTGTGGGAACCATGGGGCAGCTTAAAAAAGGGGCAATACATTTAGTTGAAAGTCCGGAAGATGTCGAAAAACTTGAATTGGCCAGCACTGACAATGTTGCCTATATTACACAGACAACCTTATCACTTGATGATACTTCTGAAATTATTACAGCTCTAAAAAGCAAGTACCCGTCTATTAAAGACCCTAAAAAGGAAGATATCTGCTACGCAACGACTAACAGACAAAACGCTGTAAAAGAGCTAGCAAAAGAAGTGGAATTAGTCTTGATTATTGGCGCACCAAATAGTTCCAATTCCCGTAGGTTGGTGGAGGTTGCCAGGAAAGTTGGATGTCGTTCAATGCTGATACAACGCGCCGCTGAAATTGACTGGAATTGGTTTGAAGGCGTATCCGCTGTGGGAATTTCTGCGGGTGCTTCCGCGCCGGAAATCCTGGTTGAAGAAGTTATGAACGCGTTTAAAGAAAGATTTGAAACCAGCGTTGAAAATATTTTAACAATCGAAGAAAACGTTACATTTAAAGTTCCCGCCATTTTATTGAAGGAAAATTAATTATGGCGGTCTATACACATGTGAATGCAGAAGAGATTGAAAACTTTATTGCCGATTATAATATTGGCGAGGTGCTATCCTTTAAAGGCATAGCAGAGGGTGTTGAAAACTCAAATTATCTTCTTAGAACGACAAAAACCCAATATATATTAACACTTTATGAGAAACGAGTAGATGAAAATGATCTGCCTTTTTTCTTATCTCTTATGGAACATCTCGCCGCAAAAGGAATTAATTGTGCGACCCCCATCCCGGATAATCAGGGAAGAATACTAAAAAATCTGTGTGGCCGTCCGGCTGCGCTTATTGGGTTTTTAGACGGACTTTCAGTTATGCGACCTGATGTGGAACAATGCATGCAGTTGGGCACCGCCATGGCGCAAATGCATGTTGCCGCGGGGGATTTCATACTGAGACGTGAAAATAATCTGTCACTGGATGGATGGATTAGTCTTGCGGAAAAATGCGAAGATCGCGCTGATGAATGCAGCTTGGGGCTATCGGATATTATTGAGAATGAATTAGAATATCATAAGGAAAATTGGCCTCACCGTTTGCCAAAAGGAATTATTCATGCTGATCTTTTTCCGGACAATGTATTTTTTCTGGATGGCCGTTTATCGGGTTTGATTGATTACTATTTTGCCTGCTTTGATATCCTTTCCTATGATATTGCCATATCGATGAATTCATGGTGTTTTGAAAAGGATGGTTCTTTTAATGTGACCAAAGCGTCAAAGCTGATAGCAGGCTATAGTAATGTACGTAAACTTTCAGCAGAGGAAATTGAAGCACTGCCGATTCTTTGTCGCGGCGCTTCATTAAGGTTTTTGCTGACCCGTTTATATGATTGGCTGAACCGTGTTGAAGGCGCACTAGTAAAAACAAAAGACCCTCTTGAATATTTAAGGATGCTTAAGTTTCATCAGACTGTTAAAAGTGCGGGCGAGTATGGCGTGGACATAAAAAAATGAAAGAAATAATTATTTATACCGATGGTGCGTGTTCCGGAAATCCTGGTCCTGGCGGTTGGGGTGCTTTAATTATTTATGGTGAAACGCGAAAAGAAATAATGGAAGGTGCCTTTGAAACAACCAATAATCGTATGGAACTTATGGCTGCGATTGAAGCCTTGAATATTCTTAAAGAACCCTGCAAAGTCAGTCTGCATACTGACAGTATTTATGTTAAAGACGGCATCACCAAATGGATTGAAAACTGGAAACAGAATGGCTGGCGGACGGCAGCCAGAAAACCGGTTAAGAATGCGGATTTGTGGCAGGCGTTAGATGAAGCCGTTTCCAGGCATAATATTTCGTGGAATTGGGTAAAAGGTCACAATGGCGATGAAGGAAACGAACGTGCCGATGAGCTTGCCAATATGGGCCTTAATAATTACCGGATACTTTAAATGACTAGGGATGAGGTTTTCAAGGCAATAGATATTGCTGATATGGCTGCTTTAAAGGATATTCTGGATAAAAATCCTGAATTGGCGGCATGTCACAGTAATGATGGTATGTCCGCAGTATTATTTTCGTTATATATTAATCAATCAGAGATCACTAATTTGATTTTGTCCTATGAACCGGCATTGGATATTTTTGATCTCGCTGCGTTAGGCGGGACAGCACAAATTTCCGCTCTGATAGCAGGTAATTCAAAGATTATTCACGAATATAATGGTGTTGGTTTTACGGCACTTCATATTGCCAGTTACTTTGGTCATGCCGATATTGTCACCCTTATTCTTGAAAATGATGGCGACATTGACAAACTTACCATGGATGGTAGCGATCTTACTGCTTTACAAAGCGCCATTTCAAATCTGAAGTATGATGTAGTTGATGTACTTCTAAAATTTAAGCCCAACATTAATGTCAAAATGCTTGGTGGATTTACACCGTTGATGACAGCCGCGGCAATGGGGTCAAAAGAACTGGTTTTAAAATTGATTGAACATGATGCTGACAAAGCACTTGTCAGTGATGATGGTCGTGATGCAAAAGCGTTTGCTGAAGCCGCTGGCCATCAGGATATCGTAACAATTTTAAATTGATTGCTAACCATCAAATCTAAAAAGACAAAAAAGCCCCCCTTCGTTTGAAGGGGGGCTGATTTTATAATTCCAGCAGGTGAGCAACCGAAGTTGCCCACATCACTTCCAATGAATTAGAAGTTAGCTTTCACACGTGCGTAGTATGAACCACCTTGCCAGTCCATGCCGTCTGTCAGATACTGACGACCACGGGCTCCTGATGTTTCAACAACCAGAGGCTGACGTAGCGGATATGTATTCAGGATGTTATCCGCACCAATTGTGACTTCAAACTGCTCGTTCACATTGTATGTAAGCGCCAGGTCGAAGAATACACGACCAGGGTTCTTATCAATGCGGTAAGCAGAAAGTGGCTCGTTAGAACCGATGAACACACCGTCAGCGTTCAGACCAGCGTTTGATTCACGTGTTGAACGGTAACGGGCACGACCCATTACATTCCACGCATCCTGATCCCAGTTCACGGTAAAGGTACCACGATATGGTGCCTGATCATGTTCAGCGTTGAACAGGTTACGATCCGAGAGGTTATGCTCAAGGAACTCAACATCCACATGAGCTGCAGCAAGTACAAATCTCAGTGTGCCGCTTTCAAGGTCAACATTGTGTGTTGCCACAAACTCGACACCACGTACACGACGTGAACCTTCGTTTGTCAGGAAGTCAACACCGGTAAGCTGAGCAGCACCCTGGAAGCCAGAGTTTCTGATTTGCTCAAACTGTTGCGGGTAGTCTGTCACATCAAAGTCAGGTGTTGAAGCCAGAGAGTCACTAAGCTTGATCTGGAACACGTCAACTGTGATGTTTGTGCTGTCACCTGGTGTAAAGATGATACCGGCAGACAGGTTCTTCGCAATTTCAGGACCAACCTGTGCAATACCAAACACTTGTCCAGGGATACTATCAGGTGTGAAAGTACCTGTTTGTGTTTGTGAACCGTCAGCACGGAAACCTGTACGTACCTGCGTATTGTTCAACTGACCCACTGTTGGAGCGTGGAAGCCTGTAGAAGCGGCACCACGGATAGCAAGTAAGTCCTCAACAAGTTGGTAACGTGTTGCGATTTTCCATGAGAAGTTATCACCAAAGTCTGTGAAGTCCTCATAACGACCGGCGATGCCGATGTTGAAGTCTTCAGTTACATCAGCTTCAACGTCAAGATAAACAGCCCAGTTTGAACGGCTAGCTTCGAAACGGGTGTTCGGTGCAAAACCACCAAAACCGTCGGAGCTGTTGTTCAGACCACGACCGCCTTCAAGACCAAGGGCCATACCGGCAGTTGTTGCTGCAAATGTAGCCAAGCTAGGACCGGCAAGAGGACCCTGTATCCAGGAGTTTTCTTCACCGATGATGTTATAATAGCGGTCAGTACGGTATGTTGCACCGAACGCAACGTTCAGGTTGTCAACAGCGTCTGTGTCGATTGTCTTAACGAAGTCAAGACCTACCTGGCGCTCCAGGTTAACCTGGGAACCAATGTAGAAAGCTGTTTGTACGTTGTTGTAATCGATGCTGCCGTCAGCTGCCTGAGGCGCACCAAGTGACGGGTTGTGTGTGTCACTGATGCTGTTGTCAATGCGGCTGCGACCGATAGAGCCCCAAAGGTCATATTCAAGACCATTGTCAAACTCACCTTTGAAACCAACATAAGCAGCATGTTCCTGAAGGTCCATTTCATACCATGGGTTATATCCGTTTGGATGTGTTCTAAGACCTTCGAATGGTTCCTGTGCTACACCGTCAATAACCAATGGTGTACCATCAGGGTTAAGACCAAGCAGGTAGGCATTTTCAGCAAAAGCCTGTTGACCATTCAGATAGATATAGTCATTCATGCCGTAAGTAACCAGACGTGATGCACCGGAGTTACCACCAAGACCACCAAATGGGCCATCCGGTGAGTAACCACG
The DNA here is from genome assembly GCA_030432815.1 of Alphaproteobacteria bacterium. Lineage (GTDB taxonomy): Bacteria > Pseudomonadota > Alphaproteobacteria > Sphingomonadales > Emcibacteraceae > Pseudemcibacter. The sequence goes on from JAUILB010000054.1 coordinate 12,357, forward strand.
CGGAAGACCGGCACGATAGTTAAATGGCTCTTTTACGTGCTTACGGGCAAAAGTACCAAAGGCATATACAGAACTGCTTTCACCGATCTCCATTTCGGAGTTCCAGGTCACT
>JAUILB010000055.1 GCA_030432815.1 Alphaproteobacteria bacterium
AATGCCGTATATAACACCTGACGCACCACTAATTCCGACTATGAGTCGTTTTCCGCTACTCACCATTAAAAATGCCACCTTAAATACATCATTTTTTAGAACCAGTTTCGCTTATAACAAATTTTACCACCTTTATACACTAAATCTGCCGATATCCTTACATATCTCATGTTTTCTGTAGCTGAATCGCGTGACAAATTTCCAAAAATATGATGTAATTGTAGTTACTGTTCATAGCATGCCTGATACAAATACAGGCTAGATGAAAAATAAAAGATGCCTCTTAACGGGCGCAAGCAGGAGTTCTATGGTCACTATACATTCCACAAAACAAAAAATTCGCTTGTGTCAGGATTATGAAAAGCTTCAACATTTTTTTTACCACTTTTGGTATAATCATATAACTATGCGAACAGAAATATCATCCTTTCAGTACTTAAACTATAAGCAGGAGACAAAAACATGCATTCAAACGCTCATATTGATGCCCTATCACGTAAACATGCCGCTTTGGAAGAAAAAATACATATAGAAGAAAACCGTCCCGCACCTGATAGCACTATCCTCCATGAGCTCAAGAAAGCAAAATTAGTTATTAAGGATGAAATGACGAGATTAAAAACGCAGTAAAAAATAGCCGTAAAAAAACCCGCTCAATACAAAGCGGGTTTTTTAAACGACACATATGATTTAATTATTCATCAACAGAACCATCAATATTCATCTCAACCCTTCTGGGAGCGGCCTTTTTAACTGCCGCATCAAGTTCTGTTTGCTTACATAGCCCCAAAAGAACTGGATCAACAGGTTTAATATTGCTCATATTCCAGTGTGTGCGTTCACGAATAGCCGTTATTGTTGGTTTCGTCGTTCCAACAATTTTCGAAATTTGTGCATCTGTCAGCTCCGGGTGATACCTAAGCAACCACGCGATGGCATCCGGTTTATCCTGCCTTTTCGATACAGGCGTGTACTTTGCACCGCCACTTCTTGTTTTGGCAGGTACATCGTCTATTATTATCTGCAATGTTGCCGATGCATCATTTTGACATCTTTCAATTTCTTCCCAAGTGAGTTGCCCATTTGCAACCGGGTCAAGTCCTACAATGTTTACGGCGACCTGCTCATCTGCAATCCCCTGCACTTCTAATTCATGTAGACCGCAAAATTTAGCGATCTGCGAAAAACTGAGGCTGGTATTATCAACAAGCCATACACCTGTAGCCATCGGCATTAAAGGCTCAGTCATGATTACTCCTAATTTATTGTTATTATAAACTTTTCAAATATATCAGCATAAGGGGTGTTTTTACAATTGAAAAGGCCTTGAAAAAAAACTTTTCAAGGCCTTGAATTTAAACGATTAAAATCAATGTTTTTTAAATAGATTTCAATCTGCTATTCCTGAATTGCCCACGCAAGAGGAACAACCATCTTCAGTTCGCTCTCCGGCACACTCGCAGGTGGTTTTGGCAACGGACTTGAACGCTTCATTAATTTTGGTACTTCACGATCAAGAACTTCATGTCCAGATGATGTTACAACATTATGTGCAACAATATTACCGTCACGATCAACATCAATTTCCACTTTCAATTGACCTTCAATTGACTTGCGAAGTGCTTCACGCGGATAAGATTGTTTTTTGGCAATGGCATTACCTACATCCTTTTGCCATTCATCAATATCAGAAGCATTTGCCGAAGCAGAAAACCCAACCATTGACATAACTGATACTATAAAAAAGGCTGCAACCGCCTTCATAAAACTCATATTACTCATTATTATATTTCTCCAAAAAATTAGTAGCCTAACATGATTTTAAATAAGTCAATCGCTCTTTAATTCGTGATCAACCTAATTTCCTTGTAACGCTGAATAGTGTACAATTACTTAACAATGAGAAAATTATTTATGTTATATCATAATAACTAAAAAAAACGAGGCGAAGCCTCAAAAATACAGCAAAATAGAGATGTTAAAAAATAAAAAAAGGCCTTGAAAAAACTCAAGACCTTAATTCATTTTCAAGCTTTAAATTGCTTTTATTCAAGTACCCATGCTAATGGAACCACCATTGTAAGTTGGCTATCTTCAGCACCAGATGGTGGAGCAGGAAGCGGACTTACACGTTCCATTAATTTTGGTATTTCGCGGTCAAGAATTTCATGACCCGTTGAACTTTGTAGATTATGTGCAACTATATTGCCTTGACGATCTATGTTAATTTCAACTCTTGCTTGGCCCTGTAATTCTTTGCGAAGAGCAGCGCGTGGATATGATTGCTTTTTGGCAATTGCTTTACCTACATCTTTTTGCCATCCGCTAATATCCTGTGCATTTGCAGAAGCTACAAACCCAGTTAATGCTACTGAAGTGGCTACGATAACTGTTGCCATAATTTTACTCAACTTGCCCATTTTTTTACTCCTAAGTTTAATACAAAATGTTCCTAATTTTTCAGTTAGAAAATCCCCAATCATGTGTAATTATCTACAACTTCAAGAGGGAACTTCATTCGCAAATAAGGACTATAATGAGAAATGGTAAACTGAAGCTTAAAGATAAAATTTTAACTATTTAAATTTTGTCGATTTTATTGACTTTAGCCATAAAATTGCTGATAAATTAAGTATCTGCTTCAATATCAAATCGAGCATCAATTAACTTAAGGTATTGATATTATTAAACTTTAGAAAGAAGTGTCATGAAAATAGTTAAATTAATGGCCACAATTACTATTTTTTTTATTTTTATTCCTGCTAACGCTCAAATTACGTTGAGTGATGCTGATATTGAAAAATACCTATCAACACTCCCGAAGCTCCAGACCTTAATCGCATCGCCTGATCCGGAAGATAACCCTATGGAAAGTCGTGATTTAAGCTCTCAAAATGAAAACCTAACATCACGCACACCAATATCAGACAATTTAGAAAGAATGAAAAATCATCCCACATATGACATGTTTTCTAGAATCGTAAATGATGCGGGTTTTGAAACCCCTGCCGACTGGGCCGCCGTCGGTGATGAGATTATGATGGCCTACAGTGCCTATTTAATAAAGAACCCTGTTGATAATAACGCCCCCACTTTAGACGAAATGAAAAAAGATCTCGCCGAACAGCTTTCAAAAGTCGAAGGAAATCAATTTATAACCTTGGAAAACAAAGAACTGCTAATAAACAAAATAGAAAATTCTATAGCAATGTTAAATGATCCAACTTATATTACTAATAAAAATATACCCATTATCCGTCCCTATATTGGCCGACTTACTTCATATTTGAGGAATACAAATGACACGTACTGAGATTTTACGTATTCAGAAATATCTAAACACTAAATTCGGAAATGACAAATTTTCGCTTGAAAAAAGCCCCGCATCAGACGGCAGCATGGAAGTTCATTTTGATGGCGAGTTTATCGGTATGATCTATCGTGATGAAGATGAAGGCGAAGTGTCCTATGCTTTCCAAATGGCAATACTGGAAGATGATCTGCCAAATGCGGCAGACGCTTCATTAATATAGGCAATTATAAACTTACGTCCCTAAGTTCATGCATAGCCTGTTTTATGATCTGAATGCTGGCGACAATAGATAGTGTTGCCATAAGAACCGCTACTATAAAGTCTGGCCAACCGCTTTCTAGCGCAAAAACACCGGACGCTGCGACAACGATTGCTATATTACCGATGGCATCATTACGAGAGCATAACCAGATTGAGCGCATATTGCTGTCGCCGCTTCGAAACTTAAAGAGCAAAACTGCACTAACAACATTAGCAATCAAAGCAACAATACCAACAGCTCCCATTAGTTCAGCGAGCGGAACAATGGCTCCTTGCGCATTTATGGTAGTCCGCGCAAATATCCACAACCCCAGCAGGCCCATACTTATCCCTTTGAGCATCGCGACAGAGGCCCTGATACGAATGGAACTTCCAAGAACCAAAAGTGTTACCCCATAGGTCATCGAATCTGCCATAAAATCAAGTGCATCTGCCTGTAATGACACTGAATCCGCGTAAAATGCAGTACCAAATTCAACAATAAACATGACCAGGTTAATAATAAATACAAACCAGAGTATTCGACGAAACTTTCCGACCTTTAATTCTTCTTCATGTATGTCATGATCACAACACGCCATTAAGCAGCCCTAATTTAAAAATATATTTTTTTCGACCTAACAAAATAATTTATTTTACTATATAGGCTTAGTTTAAACTATGACTTTTTAGGAAGGAAGGATAAAATCACTTTATGCGTAGGTTATATCACTATTGGTTCTGCCCGTCTTCACGGAAAATTAGACTTGCTATACTGGAAAAGGGGATCGATTGCGAGCTGCATTTGGAACTTCCCTGGAAACGTAGGCATGAATATTTAATGATAAACCCTGCGGGCACAGTACCTGTCATGATTGAGGAAGATGAAACAATCATCGCCGGCACAGCCGCAATTTCTGAGTATCTGGATGATGTATATCCTGACCTTCATCTTACGGGTGATGATCCGAAAGTTGCTGCCGAAGTAAGAAGACTGGTAGATTGGTTTGACCAGAAGTTTAACCGCGAAGTCACCGAACTTGTAATTAACGAAAAAGTGACCAAACGATTTCTGAAAAGGGGTACGCCTGAGGCCAATTCTATCCGTTATGCCGGTCAAAATATAAAACCACATCTTCAATATATTGAATATCTTACTGATCGAAGGAACTGGTTGGCTGGAAATGATTTTTCTTACGCAGATATTTCTGCTGCCGCACATCTATCCTGTGTGGATTTTTTCGGTGATGTTCCGTGGGAAAATTTCAAGGCCGCACGTGATTGGTACGCAAGAATTAAATCACGGCCAAGCATGCAAAATATCTTAAAGGATAATATTTCCGGTCTAATACCTTCAGCACATTATCGCAACCCGGATTTTTAACTTCAAGCATGACTAACCAGGAAGACCTCAAAGCAGACATAAAAACCAAAGCACTTAGCCTCGGGTTTTCTTCAGTTGGATTTACGGCACCGGATAATCTTGGTGATGCTCCTGAACATTTTCAGCAATTTCTGGATAATAAGTTCCATGGTGAAATGGGTTGGTTAAAAGAAAAAGCCGAACGCCGAAAAGCACCTAAAAAACTTTGGCCGGAAGTTAATTCAATCATTATGCTATCTATGAATTACGGGCCGGCTAGTAACCCGCTTAATGATCTTAAAAAGAATAATATTGGCAACATCTCTGTTTATGCTAAGGGCAAAGATTACCATGACATTATCAAAAAACGCCTAAAACAAATCGCCCGACATATCCACAGGACATATAATGCTGATGTAAAGGTTTTTGTCGATACAGCACCCGTTATGGAAAAGCCACTTGCCGAAAAAGCCGGACTGGGCTGGCAGGGAAAGCATACCAATCTGGTTAGTCGAAAATATGGGTCGTGGTTATTTATCGGATCAATTTTTACAACTTTAAAAATTGATAATGATAAAAATGAAAATGACCATTGCGGTTCCTGCACGGCATGCCTGAATATATGCCCGACAAATGCCTTTCCTGAACCTTATAAACTTGATGCCCGTAAATGTATCTCTTATCTCACGATCGAATATAAAGGTCATATCGATATAAAATTTCGCGATGCAATCGGAAACCGAATATATGGATGTGATGATTGTCTCGCAATTTGTCCATGGAATAAATATGCTCAAATGACAGCAGAAAGTCAGTTTTATCCGCGAGTAGAATTAAACCCGGCAAAACTTGAGGATCTAGCAACCCTTGATGATGAGAGTTTTAGAAAAATTTTTTCCGGCTCCCCGATTAAGAGAGTAGGGCGTGATTTCTTTATCCGCAATGTACTGATAGCTATCGGTAACAGTAATGATAAGAACTACTTACCAATCTTGCTTGAAAAGCTGAACGATGAAAGTCCATATGTAAGGGCAATGGCCATTTGGGCACTTGGAAAATTAAGTACTGAAGACAAATTTGAAGCTTATAGAAAATCATATTTACCTCAAGAAAAGGATCCAGCTGTCATTAAGGAATGGAACTCGCCAATTACTGGCTAATCAGCTTAATATTGTCTTCGGCAAGCTTTTGCCAATAACTATCAGGATAAAGTGAAATCAGTTTTTCCCATTCCTGTAATGCTTTTTCGTCATTACGCTGCATCCTGTAATTAACCCCGCTTTCAAAAAGCACATCCGGTTGACTTGGGTTGATGCCAAGTGCCGCATTCAGGTCCAGACGGGCTTTGATATGTTCACCTAATTTTCTAAAACTTTCTGCCCTGTATAAAAAAGCATCAATTTTTTCAGCGTTTAAATCAAGTGCACTTGAAAAGTCCTGCACAGCATTTTTAAAATCACCCATCTCATGCTGAACCAACCCTCTTTCAATATAAATATCATATCCATACTGTTGATGTTCGGTAAGTGCAAACATGGTCGAGCTGAGCGCATTATATGCTTTATCAAGATCCCCGGCATCACGCCATGCGACACCAGCAAGATAATTTAGCTGTGTAATCAATATATTTTTATTTGTCTGTGTAAATTCCGTTAGCCCCTCACCACGTGATAGCTTATCCGCTATTTCTTCAAATAACGTTGCGGCATCCTTGGGCCTTTCCATTTCATAGAGCGCCAGCGCTTCGCAGTGTTGCGCGGCAACCCCGCCCCCTTCAATAAACCATTTTCGCGAAACGGTGAGAGCAGCATTTCTATCCTGATTAACAAGTGCAATACAATCCTGATATTTTTTGGCGTTGGCACGATCTTCAAAATACTGCGCATGTGCAGTTAACGGAAATCCGTTGAACACTAAAATAACACTCAAAAATCCTATGGCTTTACGTAACAAGTGTGCTTTCCTACTGGTAAAATGTGAATTCTTGTATAATTATAATCATTTTAAAGCGCAAATTATAATAATAGCTCAAATGAAACTCTTCATATTTGGATTTGGATATACAGCAACCCATCTTGTCAAAAAGTTAGCATCAACTTCATGGCAATATTCAGGCACGGGTAGAAATAATCATATTTTATTCGACGGCCACGCACCAATAAAAAACATATCTGAACACCTGAATGGTGTTACCCATGTCCTGATTTCAATTCCCCCTGATCGTGATCAAAAGGACTTTGTATACCACCACCATCTGAATGATCTGAAAAATCTTCCAACCCTGAAATGGCTGGGCTATCTATCAGCCACAAGTGTATATGGTGATAGTAACGGTAATTGGGTGGATGAATTAAGCCCCACCAATCCGACTGAAGTAAGAGGGAAAAGGCGATTATTAGCTGAAAAGCTATGGATTGACAGCGGTTTGCCCACCCATATTTTCAGGCTAGGCGGCATTTACGGTCCCGAACGCAATCAGATTGAAGCGATCAAAAATGACAGCGCACTTAAAATAATAAAAGAAAATCACTATTTTTCACGCATTCATGTTGATGATATCTGTTCCTCACTCATAAAATCGATGGAGCAACCATCCCCCACAGGCATTTATAATATCGTGGACGATTGTCCCACACCTGCCAGCGACGTGCTTGATTTTTTATGTGATAAACTTGGCAAGTCTCGCTTGAAAGGCATACCTTTTGAAAAAGCGGAGATTAGCCCTGCGTTAAAAAGTTTTTATGCTGATAACAAAAGGGTCAGCAACGGGTTAACCAAAGAAAAACTGAACTGGCAACCAACATTTCCAAGTTTTAAGGAAGGATATATGGATATATTAGCAAAGCTCGACTAACGCCCCCTTCAATCTTTCAAGGTCTTCCGGGGATGATAACCTGTGATCACCAGCCTTGTTAAAACTGATGATAACATCGTCACTTGTCACTTTTTCACTAATGCGCATTGAATATTCACTGGGCACATCGTTATCTTTAAGGCCGTGAAACAACCTTATCGGACAATCAATTTTGATGGGCTTGTTCAGTATTATATGGTTCTCACCGTCCTGTATTAAGCCGTAACTTACCTTATAGGGCTCATCACTATAATCGGATGGTTCAAGATAAATTCCATCAGTTTTTAAAATCTGCTTTATCGATGGTGAATATTTATCCCACATAAGTTCACGGGTAAAATCTGGCGCGGCCGCAATTCCAATAAATGCTTTAACCCTTTTTCCCAAAGCTATTGTTAACAGCAGCCCAATCCAGCCACCCATGCTTGATCCAACAACAACGACATCATTTTCAGTTAACTGTTCGACCACCGCCAGCGCATCATCCTTCCAGTTACCAATTGTGCCCTCTTCAAATTTACCGGGTGACTTGCCATGGCCGGAATAATCAAACCTGATATAGGAAAGACCAAGTTCCGCACATGTTTTTTCCAGAAAAATGGCCTTTGTTCCTTCCATATCGGACATATACCCCCCACAAAATATAACAGTAGGTTGCCGCCCTTCTGTTTTATGATAAGCGATACGACGTCCTTCAGGGGTTTTTATATATTTTGGTTTTTTTGTCATAAAATTTATCCGAAATAGTTAATGGCCCCATAATATAGAAGCAACGGCCCAATAAAACTGCTTTTTTAACGTATGTTCACTTGACTTGAAGGTTAAAGGATATAAATTCGCAATTTTATAACTAAGTTGAAAAATGAGAACCCAATGAGTGCTAAAGAAAAAGTCGCCTTAACCCTGCCTGATGGCAGTGTCCGTGAATATAACGGCCCGGTGACTGGCATGACGCTGGCGCAGGATATTGGCCCTGGCCTCGCAAAAGCTGCAATTGTGATCGTCGTCAATGGCGAGCAATGGGATCTCTCACGCGAAATTACCAACGACGCGCATGTTTCAATCATTACCAAGCGTGACGAAGAAGCATTGGAAATTTTACGCCATGATGCGGCGCATATACTTGCTGAAGCAGTAAAGGAGCTTTATCCCGAAACCCAGGTCACCATCGGTCCGGCAATTGAGAACGGCTTTTATTATGATTTTGCACGCGAAGAACCGTTTACCCCGGATGATCTTGAAAAAATGGAAGCAAGAATGCGTGAAATTGTCGCACGCGATGAAGAAATTATCCGTACCGAAATGCCCCGTGACGATGCTGTCGAATTTTTCCGTAATATGGGTGAAACTTATAAGGCAGAGATTATCGCAAGTATCCCTTCTGATGAACCAATTACACTTTACCGGCAGGGGGATTTCATCGATCTTTGCCGTGGACCTCATTTGCCATCAACCAAATATCTAGGTGGTGATACCTTCAAATTAATGAATGTGGCCGGGGCCTATTGGCGCGGGGACAGCAACAATGAAATGCTGCAGCGCGTATACGGTACTGCCTGGCGCGATAAAAAAGAACTCAAGGCTTATCTCCACCGAATTGAGGAAGCTGAAAAACGCGACCACCGCAAACTGGGTAAGGAAATGGGTCTGTTTCATTTTCAGGAGGAAGCCGCTGGTATGCCGTTCTGGCATCCTAATGGCTGGACCATTTATACCCAGATCGAAGGCTATATGCGCAGAAAGCAGCGTGCATATGGTTACCGCGAAATAAATACCCCGAAACTGGTTGACCGTAAGCTATGGGAAAATTCAGGTCACTGGGAAAAATTCCGCGAACATATGTATACAACAGAATCCGACGAACGGACATTTGCCCTAAAGCCAATGAATTGCCCCTGTCATGTACAGGTATTCAATCAGGGGCTTGTCAGTTACCGTGATCTGCCGATGCGGCTTGCGGAATTTGGCAGCTGTCACCGGTACGAGCCGTCGGGAGCACTTCACGGATTAATGCGTGTACGATCATTCGTGCAGGATGATGCCCATATTTTCTGTGAAAAAGACAAAATCACAGAAGAAACAGAAATTTTCTGCGGTATGCTGCTTGATGTTTATAAAGACTTCGGTTTTGAAGAAGTGAAAGTAAAATTCTCGGATAGACCCGAATTACGTGCCGGATCAGATGAAACCTGGGACGAAGCGGAACAATGCCTTATCGATGCTATCAATCATGTGGGGCTTGAATATAGCCTAAATCCAGGCGAAGGCGCATTTTACGGCCCGAAGTTAGAATTTGTGCTAACTGATGCCATTGGTCGTGACTGGCAATGTGGTACCCTTCAGGTTGATTTTGTACTGCCGGACCGTCTTGATGCAAACTATATTGGACGTGATAACAGTAAGCACCGCCCTGTGATGCTGCATCGGGCGATCCTTGGTTCATTTGAACGCTTTATCGGTATTCTTATTGAAAACCATGCGGGGCGCTTTCCCATGTGGCTTGCGCCAATACAGGTTGTTGTGACCGGTATTACCACTGATCAGGACGCCTATGTCCGGGAAGTTTACGAAAAACTGAAAGCCGCCGGGTTAAGGGCGGAAATTGACCTTCGCAACGAAAAAATCAATTATAAAGTACGTGAACATTCCCATGCAAAGGTGCCGGCAATCTTTGTTGCAGGTGGCAGAGAAGCTGAGAATGGTACTATAACCGTTCGCCGACTTGGTTCCAATGATCAGGAAACCCTTGATTTAACTGACGCAATTAATAGAATTGTCACCGAGTCGGTTGAACCGGATAAACGATAATTTAAGTTTATTGGACTAAAAAGAAAGGAATTTTAACAATTAATGGAGAAATTACATAGCTAAGCGACCAATGCAGGGCCCAACGTCAAAAAAAGGACCACGGGTCAACGAAGATATTCTGGAGGAAGAAGTAAGACTTATTGATGAACATGGCGAAAACCACGGTGCTGTATCAACGGATAAAGCAATCAATATGGCCAGAGCTGCAGGATTGGATCTTGTAGAAATATCTCCAAACGCTACACCACCTGTCTGTAAAATTCTTGATTACGGCAAATATAAATATGAAGCGCAGAAAAAAGCCAGCCTTGCGCGGAAAAAACAGAAAACAGTTGATGTTAAGGAAATCAAACTCCGCCCGGGGATTGAAAAACACGATTATGATGTAAAGATGCGCTCCATCGACAAGTTTCTGAGCGCTGGCGACAAGGTAAAAGTAACACTAAGATATCGTGGCCGTGAAATGGCCCACCAGGAATTAGGTATGGAAGTCCTTAACCGTGTTAAGGAACAATTTGAAGACGTCACCAAAATTGAACAAATGCCCAAAATGGAAGGCCGGCAGATGATCATGATCCTGGCGCCAAAATAATCTGATTTTTAAAGTGAATATTTCTATAAAAGCAGCCCGAAAATCTGGCTGCTTTTTTTATTTTTTCGAGTCGAATTCCTATGTCCAAATGTAAGTGTTTGAAAGTTAGTAACTTTTGTTTTAGCCAGAATTTTATGGTACAATGCCCTTGACTGTGCGCCCATTGGTAGCACAACATTCTGTATTGAGAGGGGTCAGCTGAACCTAATAATACAGATGCGAAAGAGACCCGCCGTACGTGGAGACACTCGGCGGGTTTTTGTAGCAATCATATATATTGATAGCTTTTTGACCTAAATGATTGACAATGAACCGATAACCCTTAAACATGAGGGCACTTCTAGCCCAATAATTTTAACTTCTTTCCATCAGGGGGATTTTCATGAAAATCAAATTCATTTCGTTTGCATTATTTATTTTAAGCCTAATACCCGTCACCAGCCACGCGCAAAGTAGTCTTTATATTGTTGCCGAAGCCGGTACGGTCAAAAACTCCATGAAAGTGAGCGGTGCTCTTGCCTCACTCACCCCGACAAACAATTCAGGTGGATCATTCGGTGGTGCAATTGGCTACCGTGGTTTGGTTGCCGATAATTTTATCGCGGGTCTTGAATTAAGTATTGCATCATCCTCCGCGTCCAGTTCGGTCACGGATGGATTTGATACCATTACGTTTGATGCCAATTATGTGGGCGGTGCGTACCTGACAGGCGGCGTCGCTTTTGGACAGGATAATGAAGCCCTGCTTTATGCATTGATAGGGGTTGGTTCCGTCGGGGGTGACACCAGTGTATCCGGAACGTTCACCGGAAATACCACCATCGATGACAAAGGAAACGGATTTTCATTCGGCGGTGCATTTGAATATGGCATAACAGAATCCGTAGGTGTGCGGGTTAAAGTGCTTCATACCCGCTATAAAGGCGATATTGACGAGCTTAAAATCAGAGACACTTCCATTATGGGTGGTGCGGTTTTCAGCTTCTAGGATTTAAATCCGGTCCACATTTGAAAATTTTGTGGGCCGGATAATTTTATACCAGTCTGGCGCCATTGGGGACCGGGCGTTCCGGCCTTGCTATTACAACCGCGCCATTTTCATCAAAAAAACCGGTCAGTAAAAATTCCGATTTAATCGGCCCGATTTGCTTAGCGGGAAAATTTACCACAGCGACGATCTGTTTTCCGACCAGTTCTTCGGGTGTATAATGCACCGTAATCTGGGCACTTGATTTTTTTATACCCAGCTCCTCACCAAAATCAACCCAGACTTTGTAGGCCGGTTTTCTTGCTTC
>JAUILB010000056.1 GCA_030432815.1 Alphaproteobacteria bacterium
CGTTGCGCCCATATAATATGTTAACGGATCTCCAATCACACCGGATACGGCGACTGCCCGCCCACCACGCCAAGGGCCGATAAGTCTATATTCCTTCCCTGCATAAAGGGAGGGATTAACAGTATCAGTTGCAAGGCTGTTTGTTACCATTACCACTTGAGAAAATACAAAACAAATGATGGCAACGAATGAAAGTTTGAAAAAATTACGAGAAAGCATCTTTTATCCCCTCTATAAAATATTTAAGCGTGTAGCGTGCCTCAAAAATACTTATTTGTATAGGGTAAATATAGAGTTTTAGTCCGATAATACCGCTGTAAAGATTGTAACGACATGATGCGGTTCTATACTTGCGGGTTTAGTATAAAGAAGGCAATAAAAAAGCCCCGCATCTGTTAGCGGGGCTTTTAGTGAAATATTTTTTGAAATTATTTTTTCCCAGCAACCATACTGTATGCCAAATGCGCAACAATTATCACCACGGCTATACCCGTAAATACAGGTAATAAATCCCAGGAAATCCCCTGTAATGTTTCCTGACCATACATATCGCGTGTATAACGAAATAATTCCATTTTTTATCCTCGGATGGCTTTTCTAACAAGATTTTCCATAAGTGGAATTTTAAAATGGTTATAATTCAGTGGTGAAGCACCACGTGACGCCGCACCGGCACCAAGGTTTGCAGTTTCCTCGTTAGGGGCACTGCCACGGACGATATCTTCGACAACAGTAAGGCGTTTTGGAACACATTCCACAGCGCCACATGTCAGGCTGATATCTTCGATAACACCACCTGAAATTTTCATCGCACATGCCATATTTACAAGTGCAAAGTCCCAAGTGTTCCGATCAGCAACTTTTTCAAAAGAAAACTGAGCACCAGCCCACTTACCCGGAATACGGATTGTGGTTAGTACTTCACCTGGTTCAAGAACTGTCATACGTGTAATATCAATCGCGGGGCCAATGAAATATTCACTTGCAGGTACTACCCGCTCGCCTCCTGGACCGGCTATTACCATTTCTGCTTCTAGCGTCGTAACCGCAACAGCCGTATCGGATGGTGTTACAGCAACGCAGCGCGAAGCACCAAACAGGCAGTGCTCACGATTCATGCCTTCCGGTGTGTCCGCATAGCATGTGTTACCACCAGCACGATAGCAGTCAAGACCACTACGGTAATACCAGCAACGTGCATCCTGGCTTATATTTCCGCCCAGAGTGCCCTGGTTTCTGATCTGTGGACTGGCTACACGGCCCGCGGCCATTGCAAGAACGCCGAATTTTTCTTTTATGATCGGGTTGTTTTCTACTTCAGTCAGTGTCGTCATCGCACCGATCTCGACACCACCATCGGCAGTTTCCGTAACACCGGAAAGACCCGGTACACCGCTTAGATCAACAACAGTTGTGGGGCGTTTTACCCGGTCTTTAAACCAGTCAAGGCTGTCTTGGCCACCGGCCATTGCCCAACCATTTTCACCAGCATCAGCAAGCGTGCTGATCGCACTAGCAAGATCAGCAGGTTGAACCAGATTGAAGTTTGGCATCATGTCTTTCATAATCTGTGCCCTCCTTTATACGTTTACTTGAAGTGGTGTAAATGATTGCGGACGTCCGCTAAGCGCATTTATAATCATATCCGGATCAACCGGTGTACGATTAAAATATGTGCCTGTTGCATCCGAAATCGCGCTAAGCAGCGCGGATGCCGCACAGCCCATTGCCGGTTCGCCGATACCTTTAACACCAAAGGGGTTTTGTGGGTCAGGTTGGTTTACCGCATCGGTCTCGATCAAAGTCGGCACATCCAGAATTGATGGCGGCTTCGTCTGATAAAGGCCAACCGTTGCACAAAGGCCATTTTGCGGATCATAAATCATCCGGTCAAGTGCAGCCTCCCCGATACCCATAACGGCACCGCCGCGAAGCTGTTGTTGAAGTCCCTGAGGATGCAGAACTGTACCACAGTCGGCAATCGAATGCATTTCAAGAATTTCATATTTACCAGTATCTGTATCCAGTTCTATCATACAAAATGCAGCAGCCATTCCAGGAACGCTACCTTCTTTGAAGAGCTCATCCTTGGCTGTAGCAACAAGGCCAGAGCCTGTTACATTTTTAAGTGCTGCTTTTGTTACATCATTCAGGTTATCCGGATATTCCGTCCCGTCCCATTCACCACCAAGCTCGATAGCACGCTGTCCTGCTTGTGCGAATGTCATGGTTTTTGAACTGTCGGATGTATTTGTAACAGCCTCGTTGGCTACTTCATAATCACCCGGTTCACCACCTAGATCCATTGCAGCCAATCTTTGCAGCATTTCTTTTGCTTTTGTAGCAGCAACGAAGTTTGTTCGTGTGTTGGTGAAGGTAGAGTTACTACCAAACTGGGCCAGTGTCCACGGTAGACCGTGACGACTGTCACCACGAAGAACAACGGTATTTTCCCAAGAGCAACCCAGAACTTCTGCAGCAGCACGGCATGTGCCAGCATATGAATATGTTCCAAGGTTCCCAACGCCTGAATGGACATAAAGTTTGCCATCAGGCCGGATTGAGATAAGACCGTCAAAGCCATTTGATCCGGCAGAGTGATAAGCAGAGCCGACACCAACACCGATGACTTTGCTGCCATTACGCTGTCCGCTCATTGCTTTCTTTTCTTCCCAGTTAAATTTTTCTGCACCAAGTTTGTATGCTTCTTTAAGATACATACTTGTTACAGTGCTTTGACTTTCGGTGAATACAACATCCGCTTCTGGTGCATTAAGATCACGTATTGCGACGCGATCAATACCCAATTCCTTCGCGGCGC
Source organism: Alphaproteobacteria bacterium (assembly GCA_030432815.1). Classification (GTDB taxonomy): domain Bacteria; phylum Pseudomonadota; class Alphaproteobacteria; order Sphingomonadales; family Emcibacteraceae; genus Pseudemcibacter. The sequence goes on from JAUILB010000056.1 coordinate 2,822, forward strand.
GATCCATCAATGGCTCAACAACAGTTGCAAGCTGGTTTTGACCTGGGCCGCGCTGTGAAACATGCCAGGGCTTGTTGGTCACAACGGCTGCCCCGCGGAACCTCATGTTCGTTGGTGTATAAACCAATGCCAGTGCACCGGCTGCGGATGAATAGTCGCCAGAGCCGCGGTTAGGGCCGCCGCTTTGTACGATATAAAGATCTGCAGCGATCATTTTGCCATTTGCATTAAAGCCAAGTTTCACCTGTCCCTGAAATCCGGGGCGTGTACCACCAAGATGATATTCTTCCGCACGAGTAACGCGCATCATCACTGGGCGGCCAATTTTTTTGGCCATATAGCCAGCCATGCCCTGTATTGGATATGGAGAGGCTTTGGCGCCAAAGCCACCACCACAATATTCAGCAATATATACGATGTCATCAAGTGATACATCCATCATTCGGGCAAGGCCAGGCATCATCCATGATTGTGACTGTGAGGAGCCATGGATGAAACATTTACCATTTTCCCAGTACGCAAGAACACTGCGTGGTTCAAGTGCCTGATGGGTTGAGCTTGCAGTAACGAATGGTTCGTCAATAACAAGTGCTGCTTCCGCGAAGGCTGCTTCAACGTCCCCGACTGACCATTCAACCGGGGCTTCACCCATAGGTAATCTGTCTTCGCCGGCTTCAGCGAAATCACGAGCTGTCCATTTACGGGTGTGAATTGGAGGATTTCCTTCGCCGCCACCTGTCACGTTACCGCTGTCAAGTGCATTTGGACCACCGGGATATAGGCTTTCCAATGGATCAAGTACAAACGGTTGTGGTTCATACGCAACCCGGATACGCTCAAGAGCTTCCGCGGCGATTGATTCTGTTTCAGCAGCGATTGCACATATAGGCATACCAAGCTGACGAGGTTTATTCGTAAGCATCGGATAACCCGGTTCATCAACTGCGGGCACTTCATCTGCTGTAAGAACGCCAAGTACACCGGGCATTGCCAGAGCTTCAGAGGCATCTAAATTTGTAACATTTGCGCTTGGCATCGGGCAAAGCAACATTTTCATATAGCACATGCCATCTTTTTTAAAGTCTTCGGAATATTTACCTGTGCCGGTAACTTTCGGGCGCACATCCTGTGGGGTAAAGTCTTTACCAATTAGATTATAGTCTGCCATGATTATGCGCTCCCCGCTGCTTTAACGATTGCATTTACGTAATTATTGTACGCACCGCAGCGACACAGATTGCCGGCTAGAGCGTGACGTACTTCCTCGCGGGTCGGGTTCGGGTTACGTTGCAGCAGTGCTACACCGGAAACGACTTGACCTGGTGTACAATAACCACATTGTGGAGCAAGCTCTTCTATCATGGCTGTTTGTACAGGATGAAGTTCGCCATTTCCGCCACCTACACCCTCAACGGTAACAACGTTCGCGTTACGAACCGTATGGGTAAGTATAGAGCAGCTATTGACTGTTGTACCATCGATCATAACTGTACATGCACCACATGAACCACGGTCGCAACCTAGCTTCGTGCCGGTTAATCCTAACTTATTACGAAGTGTATGTGCTAGGGTTTCATTTGGCATTACGTCAACATTACGTGACATGCCATTTACATTGATCGAGATCAGCCTCTCTGCTGAGCCAGCAGGTGCGGACCCGCCATCACCACTGTCCGAACAACCCGTCATAAGACCAGCTGCACCGGCCACAGTACCGCAGGCAATTACACCTTTGATAAAATGACGTCGTGAAACATCATCCCTTACTGCGCCCTGAGGGTCATAGCGATTTGAACTGAATTTTTTTTGCATTAAATTTTGCTCCTCCACTTAAAAAATTCTTCATAAACCGTTGCAACATATTCCAAGAACATAAATAATGTCCGAATAATCATCCACCCGCTAAATATCCCGAATAGCGATCATGAGGTTACAAGTACGATGTTTTTAATATCTCTTGAATATTTTTCTAATTTTTCTTGAGATATTTTTTGCCTCCCGTTATGAGGTAATGTAACTATATAACTTGAAGTCCAGTAAGTCTAGATGCAAAATAACGGGACAATAAGAAAAGGGCGCTAATTTTAGCGAATAATTACTTATGGAAGAAAAACAAAATTATGTAATACGACATAGTTTTATCAGTCGTATTTCTCATTGGTTAATGGCAGCATGTATCCTGACACTTTTAGGAACAGGGCTACTGCCTGTTCTGGGTGTTAATTTTGAATGGGTGGAACCACATTGGATTGCCGGTCTGGTTCTTACAATTGCTGTTGTTATTCATGTGCTTAGGTCATTATCACCTCGAAAAGTAAAATCCATGTGGATTTCTATTTCCGATTTAAAGGAGTTTATTGCTGGTAGAGGGCATGTCCGTGGCGGAAAATATTCCCTTGAACAAAAACTTATGCATCACGGCATTACATTGTTAAGTCTTGTGTCGCTTGTAACAGGATGGATCATGCTCCTTAAGATTGATACGCCATTCTGGGAACGCGATCCTTTTATATTTAATGCTGATACATGGGGACTTATTTATGTACTTCACGGTATTTCAACTTTGTTATTCGTGACATTCATTTCCCTGCATATTTATTTTTCATTAAGGCCGGAGAAGTCTCATTATCTGCGTTCAATGTTTAAAGGATGGATGACACATGAAGAATTTAATAAAAACCATGATCCGGACCGATGGAAACAATAAAAAATAATTGAAAGAATAATTTTATGAATGAAGATAATAAAACCAAATTGCGGGCATCTATCAATTCTGTTGAGTCTGGTTATGAATTTATGCTCGCATATGCTGCCCAGGGCTGGGATGTCGAACAAACCGGCGGTGGTGGCGGACCATCTATTCGGGGCTATCTGGAAGAAATGAAAAAGGGGCTTGAAACCCTGGCAGATGATTTCGAAGCGGTAATTTCGGAAGCGGAAGATGCAGATAAGCAATTGTTCATAACTTATAATGATGTGCTACGTGCCGCTGCCCTAAAAACACACACAGCAATTTCATTGATATTGTCATTGCCTTCAATTGGTTCTCAAATGATTGATAATTTAAATGCATCTATCCACGTTCGGGCATTGCTGACTGATATTTTCTTGCTTGATGAAGCGGTCCAATCGCTTTCAAAAAAACCGCGATAATTTTGCCATAATTGATTGATTAGAATGGTACGCAATTATCAGAATTGGAAAAGTAATGCATCTTATCTGTTTAGCTAGGAACATAGGAATTGGTCTAGCAGTTTGCTTGGTTTGGTCCGCAGCAGTATCCGCGCAGCAGGAACTTACGCAAGACCAGCTTTTCGAACAGTATCAGGCGATGGTTATCGTCGAAGAGGCAAATCAGCATTGTCCGATTCTTTCCCGTCTTGAGGCTGAAGTGCTCAGAGGGCAGATTGTATTTGCCAATGATTCATTTGCAGGCAAGCTGGATATGGTGGAAAAGTTCAAAAAAGAAGCACGTATTTATGCCAGGCGTTCGCCGTGTAATTCGCCTCAAATAATGGGGTTAGTTGGATTGGCAAGGCAAGCTGCGTATGATTATATGATCAATCATTTGCTGTTGGCGCGGAAAATCAATCAACTTGATGAAAATGACCGCGAAGCCGGAATTATCACCAAAGGTCTGTTGCTGAATTTTTTATCGGAGCAGGAGTGGGCGATGATTGATGAACTCCGTGAAGAAGTAAAAGCAAATTACCTGGAACAGGCCAGCCAGGAAGCTTGGGATAAGTATGATGAATCAATTGAAAATGTTGCAAGCGACCGTGCCGCAAAAGTTTATTTGGAAAATGATGGAATATTAAAAGCGGGTGCCTCTGAAAATTTTCAAAATGCGCAGGCCAGAGCAAGAAACAGGGAAATAACAACCTATTATTTTCACCTTGATCGCGTCGTTCGTGCCTTTATTGACGGCGCAACAGCAGATGAACGGAATTATCCGTACAGCAGACCGGCAAATGATTTTACCGACTGGTTATCCTTTCGGCCAAGGGATGGCAACGCAAACTGGGTACTTTCCTACCCAGGCTGCGGCGGATTTGAATTGTCGTCAGATTGTACTTTGTTTACGACGCCCAAAGGAGAAGTTGGCGTGGTCGTTAATACCGATGTAAGCAAAATAAAGGTAGAATTTAGAAATACTGAAAACAGGGACATTGCCCTTTCAAATAAAGCAGTTGAAGGGCCGATTGGCAGTAATGAACTGAACAAAAATAATATGGATTCCAATCTTGAAGCTATGCTTGCGTCTAATGATAGAATAGAAGTTGAAGCTGTACTTCTTAAGCATAACACAGAGCCTTACGTCACCCAGACGGGTGGTAATGTTGTTGATAACGCAAAAGTGTTTTTATTTCCTGCGGGGACACTCCAGTTGATAAATCAACTTGATAAAAATGATGTTCTTTATTTGACAGTTGATACAAATATGGAAGAAAGCAATAATAGAAATACGGTAATTCCTGTCCATAATTATCACAGGGCAAGGAACTGGGCTTATTCAATTCAGTAATAATAAAGGGGTGGCTATGAGAAAAATTAAATTCCTGATCCTGATTCCAGTATATTTTTTTCTGGGTATTCAATCCGGTTTTTCACAAGGAAACTATGCCACCAAACACACCGTAATGGCCGATGGTCATCCAATGGCTGTTTGGGAAAAATCGGTTGAAAACCCAAAAGGGATAATATTGCTTCATCATGGCCGAACCTGGAGCTCGCTTCCGGATTTTGATTTGCAGGTTGAAGGCGAAGATCTTTCGCTTATGGATGGATTCAATGAACGTGGCTATAGTGTGTGGGCCGTTGATGCCCGCGGATACGGTGAAACACCGCGTGATGCAACCGGTTGGAACACACCAAACCGTGCATCAAAAGATATCTCTATTGTTTTGCAATGGCTCAGTGAAAGAACAGGTGAACAAATTCATCTTTGGGGATGGTCAATGGGATCAATGCTAAGCCAGCTTACGGCACAGGCTTTTCCCGAGAATATTGCCAGCCTGACACTATTTGGCTATCCGGTAGCCCTTGATATGGTTTATCCGCGTGATGAACCGGAAGGTGATCCACCCCGTGAAGCCACAACGGCGGAAGCTGCCGCAAGCGATTTTATTGTACCGGGTGCCATTAGCCAGAATGCGATTGACGAATATGTGAGGCACTCACTTGAAGCAGACCCAGTCCGCGCGGACTGGCGGTTCCAACATCAGTATAATCAGCTGGACGGATCACAGCTTTCCATGCCGGTACTGCTTTTACAGGGAGAATTCGATCCATTAACGGATACGGATATGCATGCAGTTTTATTTGCGTCAATTCCCAATGGAAATAAACAATGGGTGGTTCTTGATGATGGTGATCATGCGGCACTTCTTGAAAAATCACGTGGAAAATTAATTGATGCTTCGATCAATTTTATTGAATGGCTAGAAAAATAAGATTACCCATAAACAATAAAAAGCAGCACACACCCCAAAGCGACACGATATATAACAAATGGGGTCATGGATGATCGTTCTAGCCATTTCATGAGTGCTGATATTGCCAAAATGGCTGAAATAAATGCAAGTCCGGCACCCCATAACAATTCATTGACCGATGCGTTTTGGCTCTGCGGCTCACCAAGCAGTTTTAATAGTTGCAATGATCCCGCTGCGATAATAGTTGGTATGGAAAGCAGCATTGAAAACCTTGCCGCGTCCGTTCTCGAAAAACCGAGGGCGCGGGCGGCTGTCATTGTAATGCCAGATCTGCTGGTTCCCGGTATGAGCGATAGTATCTGCGCCATTCCTATTGTAATCGCGTGACCGTATTTCAGGTTGGATAAATCAAAATTCGCCGGTGAATGCTTGTCATACCAGTATAACAGCAAACCAAAAATTATTGATGTCCAGCCAATTACTTCAATAGTTCTGAGCATGTCGGGCAGGTCATATGCGGCAGCGATCCCGCCAAATATGACAATTGGAATTGTAGCCAGAATGACCATTAGCAATATTAATCGCTCAGATTTATCATAGTCCTTCTTTAGGAGTAGCAACTCCCAGAAAGCAGTCAGCATGCGCCAGACATCGTTACGAAAATAAAGGATAACGGCAAATAATGTGCCTACATGAACGCCAACGTCCATCATGACGCCCTGATCTGGCCAGTCGGTTAATTCGGGTACCAGTATCAGATGTCCTGAAGAACTTATAGGCAGAAATTCAGTTATACCCTGGACAATGGCGAGAATGATGATTTGTAAAGTGGTCAAAATACTTTTCCGTAACGGTTAAGGATGAAAAATCATTTAGCCGTCATTTATGACATCATTATGAAGCAAAAGCGCGATGCGCGCCATTCTTTTCATACTGTTTACGGAAAGGGTTGACCCGGAAATTCCGTTAATGGGTTTATCAAGAGCATTGTTTGTCGTAATGGTTGCGCCATAATATTGGGCGCGATGGGTTCTACTTTGTACTTCATGACCACGTGTTTCACGGTAGGTAAGAACACTGATATCAAGAATTTTCCCGTCTTCAACAACAACGCCTGCTGTTATCGGCAAGGTTCGGGCAATGCTATCAAGCACCCATAGTGTGCGATTGTCCTTGCGCCAGTATCTATAACGAACAGGCGTGCTTTCAGCATTATTGATAACTGCGCTAATGCTGTCGCGAAGATCACCAATGACCCATACTGTTTCCTTCTTTGGTGTTTCGCCATCAAAAAAGCTTTTTACATAATCACTTGTTTTCACAAATACGCGGTCGGCGGGTTTATAAGTTCCCTGCGCGGATACCGATAAAGAACCGAAAATAACGGATAATATGATTATGCTAAGTATTTTCATACAGCTTTTTCCTAGAACTGAACACCAACTCCCAGGTTGATGCGGTTATCTTCTTTGGTTTCATCAGCATAATCATCAATTTGGTAATCGGCTTTAAGTGCTACATTTTCATGAGGCCAGTAATTCACACCAAATGATGTTTGTTTATTCGCTGATAAAATAGTATCACCGGCATTATTATCAAAAGAACTATAACGAGTAAAGAAGCCAATAGCCTGTCCATTACCAAACATATATTTATAGGATGGTTCAATATACCAACCGCGCTGCACATCCCGACCGATAAGTTCCGCTTCCATACTGTTCAGGTTCCACTGTGCATATAGCGCGCGAAGGCCAATTTCGCTTGTTGTGTTAATTTGCCTGCGGATATCGGCATGTCCTTCAAACAGGGTCGCGGATGTTGGCATCACCGACTGTGTCAGGTCATCCTGATATTGAAATGATGCAGCAAGATTGACACCTGCAACCGGCATCCATGACAAACGTCCTGTGAAGGCAGTATTTTTCCAGTCCGCTTCTGCCACCTTTTGGCGCCCACTGCGGATCAGAAATGCATTGCCACCAGCTGTTGGGGTTTTTAAGCCCGAATGAACCATAGCATCATATTGAAGATTATCACCAAGCTTGCCTGTAAATTTAACCCCCGCTTCCCACCATGTGGAAGGCAGGATATTTTTTTCAACATCGTTGCGTTCAACGCCGTAAAATGTTGGCGGCTCATGTGTTTCATTCAAAAGACCGACAGGTATAAGCTGTAAACCGATGGATGTTGATGTGTTATCGGTCAGATCATATTCAATAAAGGCCTGTTCAAGTTCAACCTCGCCCGGTTTGCCGTCGCCGGCCAGTGAGTGCTCCAGTTCCAGCTCGCTGAAAAAACGAACGCGTTCATTAAACTCATGACCGAAAAATAGCACAAAACGATGAAAATCAATCTGATCCTTCTCGCCGCCATTAAAATGAAGTTCAGCATACCCCCCCAATGATGTACCACTTGTTACACCACCAACACTTGATGATGCTGTTTCTTCCATTGAATCAACTGCGGCTTCCACAATCATTTCTGTTTCCGCCACCTGCGCCTGCGTTTCGGCCACCTGTTCCTGTGTTTCCGTAACGGCCTGTTCCGTCATGCCCAGTTTTTCTTCAAGCCGACTGATTTGTTCCTGCTGCTGAAGGATTATTTTCCACATTTCTTCCGGCGATGGCATTTCCTGCGCAAGGACAGGTGATGTGGACAAAAATAATGAGAGTACAGCAACTGAACAGGCTGATTTAAGAGACAGAGAATTCATTTTTTACATTTCCAAATTGAATAAGGCTTTATTTAACTGTATTTTTTAAGAATGATTCTTAAGAATTTCGCAATTAATAATCATTATTATTAACAATAGCAATATAAAAATGCATTTTTTTCGAACTTTATTGGTGTTTTGACATGAATAAAAAAAGACGCAAATTAATCAGAATAATCGGGGCGACGGCGGGTGTCGCGATGATCCCATGTGTTGCGTCTTGCCAACAGGGTTATGAACTCTTCAGTTGGGAAGGTTATGCCCTTGGTACTGATACGGAAATTCAGTTATATGCCATGAACAAAAGCCGGGCTGATGATGTTGTGGCGCGTGTGAATGAGCTGATTGCAAAACTGGAAAATATTTTCAGCCTTTATGATCCAACGTCCGAAATTACCCGGCTTAATAAAACGGGTAAGCTTGAAAATGCGTCACAGGAAATGATTGATCTGCTCCATATTTCAAAATCATTTTGGGAAAGCACAAATGGTGCATTTGATATTACAGTGCAGCCACTATGGGAGCATTATGACCGGTTCAGAAATGATAGGGATCAGACCGCATTTGACCGTGATCTTGTAAATGTCATTCCGCTGATCGGGTCAGATAAAATAATCATTGATGAACATCATGTTTCGTTTGCACGTGATGGCATGGCCATAAGCTTTAATGGTATTGCCCAGGGCTACATCACCGATAAGGCCTGCGCGCTGTTAAAAGAAAACGGGTTTATCCATACGTTGATTGATGTGGGGGAATATCGGTCCGGCGGCCCGCAGTGGGGGGGTGACCCGTGGCGGATCGGGCTTCTTGATCCGTTTGATCAGGTCTCAATCGCGGATATTGTTGAGTTGGGAACCGGGGGACTTGCTACATCCGGTGGATATGGTACCGTTTTTGCGGATGATGGCAGCAAACACCATCTGTTTAACCCGGTGACCGGTTTAAGCGCCAATCAATATGCTTCCGTCACCGTAATTGCAAATGACGCAACAACTGCAGACGCGCTTTCAACCGCCTTTTCAAATATGACAGAAGACGCGATACAGGCATTTGTAAAAGATCATGGCAACCTGGATGTGAGACTTACCCATTATGATGGTGCCGTATCGCATGTTATGTCATAAATATTTATAGCTTTCCATATTGTCTTTGAAAGATGCAATAATATAACGAAAAAACGCAGGGTAGAATGATTACTTGCGTATAATACGTATAATAATAAGGGAGAACACATGAGCGAACAGGGGCGCATCGCAAAAACGATTGAATCTTTTAAAACCGTTTTTGAAAAAGAAGGAGCGGCATTTATCTGGTCGTTTCTTTATTTCTTTTCCATTC
>JAUILB010000397.1 GCA_030432815.1 Alphaproteobacteria bacterium
GAGGATCGATGATGTAGGCTTCACGGAAAACCTGACCACGATATCCTGCCCTGATGAAATGCCTCCCAGGATACCACCGGCATGATTTGATTTAAAATGCGGTTTGCCGTCCACCATGCGGATTTCATCGGCATTTTCTTCACCGGTAAGCGCTGCAGCACCCATACCAGCCCCGATTTCAACCCCTTTGACTGCATTAATGCTCATCATTGCGGCAGCAATTTCTGCATCAAGCTTGCCATAAATAGGAGCGCCAAGTCCGGCGGGTACACCGTTTGCACGTATTTCAATTACGGCACCGATTGAGCTTCCGTCTTTGCGAATTTTATCTAGATATTTTTCCCATTCCGCCACCATATCAGTATCCGGACACCAGAAGGGATTCTTGGAAATTTGTGTCTCATCCCAATTATCATAATTTATTTTTTTTTCGCCAATTTGTACAAGCGCACCGGTGATTTTAATGTCATTGCCAAGTATTTTTCTTGCAACACCACCTGCGGCGACACGCATCGCTGTTTCGCGTGCAGAAGACCGTCCGCCACCACGATAATCGCGGATGCCGTATTTTTCAATATATGTAAAATCGGCGTGACCAGGTCGGAATTTATCCTTGATGTCGCCGTAATCTTTTGAGCGCTGATCCTGATTTTCAATGAGCAGGCTGACCGGTGTGCCTGTGGTCATGCCCTCAAAAACCCCAGACATGATTTTAACTTGGTCCGGTTCTTTTCTTTGCGTTGTAAAGCGGTTCTGCCCCGGTTTACGCTGATCAAGATAGGGTTGGATATCCGCTTCCGAGAGTTCAAGCTGCGGTGGAACACCATCAACCACGCAGCCGATTGCCGGGCCGTGGGATTCCCCCCAGGTGGTGACCCGGAAGAGTTTACCGTAGCTGTTGTCTGACATAATTTTTAATCCTTATGGAGGGTAAGGTCGGGTGTATCTTCGCGTTTCATTCCCATCACGTGATAACCGGCATCCACATGATGATTTTCACCGGTGACACCAGATGAAAGATCGCTCAGGAAATATACACCGGCACCTCCCACTTCTTCAATGGTGATATTCCGGCCCATCGGGGAATTCAGTTCATTCCATTTCAGGATATAGCGGAAATCACCAATGCCCGAAGCAGCAAGTGTTTTAATCGGGCCCGCCGAAATACTGTTTACACGAATATTTTTTGGACCCAGATCACGGGCAAGATATTTTACGCTTGCTTCCAGTGCTGCTTTTGCAACGCCCATAACATTATAATGCGGGATTACTTTTTCCGCGCCATAATAGCTTAGGGTGATCATGCTGCCGCCATCGGTCATCAGCTTTTCAGCGCGTTGCGCCACGGCGGTAAATGAATAACATGAAATGCTCATGCTTTTTACAAAATTACCGTGGCTGGTATCAATATAACGACCGTCAAGTTCTTCTTTATCCGCATAAGCAATAGCATGAACTAGAAAATCAAGCTTACCCCACTGTTTTTCAAGTTCCGCAAACACGGCATCAATTGAGGCTTCGTCTGTTACATCACATTGAAGCACGATGTTTGAACCAACAGTTTCAGCTAGCGGGCGTATACGTTTTTCAAGTGCCTCACCCTGATAGGTGAAGGCAAGTTCTGCTCCTTCGTCTGCGGCTTTTTTGGCAATTCCCCACGCGATAGAACGGTTATTTGCCGCCCCCATAACGATACCGCGTTTTCCTGAAAGAAGTCCTTTTTTTTCAGTCATTTTTTATTCCTCTGGGTTATAAGTCCCAAAACTTTTATAATGATAATATTTCCATTATGAAAATCAACGCTTATCCTACACAATATGTACTAAATTTCAATCACTTGGCTCTTTTTTTTCTAATTTTAACAGCCGTTCATGATATATAGTAGCATTGATTTCTGCCCCAAGAATAAAGCCAACGCTGATGAAATAGAAAAACATAAGTGAAATCATTGCCCCGGCAAGGCTGCCGTATGTGACGTCATAATTCCCAAAATATTTAAGGTATATGGAAAAACCGTTGGCGACGATCATCCAGAGTACAATCGCAACGAACGCACCGGGTGCAACTGGTGCGGGGATTTTCAACGTGCGGGGCCTTAGTACAAAATATGCAAGACACACCGCACCAAAAATAAGAGCGAAGCTGACGGAAAGCCTTATAAGGTTCCAGATAAAATTCCAATCAGCATCAATAGGACTATATTTAATGATCCCCTGCCAGATTACGGGGCCGAAAACAAGCGCTGTCATGCCAAGGATGATGCTGGTTGCAGAAAGTACAAC